>JBIHZO010000043.1:0-12738 GCA_044231405.1 Cypionkella sp.
GTGCGCAGCGGGCCGAGCAATGCCTCCAGCGTTTCTGTCGCAACGCCGCCGGGGCGCAACAGGGTGGCAGGGCCTGTCAGCCCCAGAATGGTGCTTTCGACGCCAACAGAGCAGTTGCCGCCGTCCAGAACAGCGGCGATGCGGCCCGACAGTCCGGCCAGCACATGATCCGCGCGGGTGGGCGACACGCGGCCCGAGGGGTTGGCCGACGGGGCCGCAAGCGGGCCGCCAAAGGCGTGCAGCAGGGCTTGCGCCACCGGATGCGCGGGAACGCGGATGGCCACTGTCTGAAGATCCGCCGTCACCAAGGGCGACAGGCCAGCGGCCCGCAACGGCAATACGAGGGTCAGCGGTCCGGGCCAGAACGCCGCCGCAACGGCCCGCGCCCGATCGTCAAACACCGCGAATTCCTGCGCCGCCGCGAGATCCGGCACATGCACGATCAACGGGTTGAACCTTGGCCGCGCCTTGGCCTCAAATATCCGCGCCACGGCAAGATCGGATCGCGCATCGCCGCCAAGACCGTAGACCGTCTCGGTCGGAAAGGCGACAAGACCCTGCGCGCCCAATATCTGAGCGGCGCGGGCAAGGCCTTTTGGCGTGGGCGACAGGGTTTCGGTGTCAATCATGCTCGTGACGCAGCGTAGGGGTTGATGCGCGGTCAGTCTGGTCTCACCATGCAGTGACAAAGTCATTATCCCTGATCCCCGCTTTTGCCAAGCCGCCGGAGTTTGCCATGCCCTACCGCGCCCCCCTGTCTGATTTCCGCCTGCTGCTGGATGTCGTGGGGTTTGATCAGGTGGCCGCGACAGAACTCTTCGCTGATGCCAGTCCTGACACGGTTGAAGCGATTCTGACCGAGGCGGCGAAGCTTTGCGAAACCACGCTTGCACCGTTGAACCGCGGTGGCGACAAGCATCCGGCGCGGTTGGAAAATGGCGTGGTGCGGACCTCGCCGGGCTTTGCCGAGGGCTACCGCGCGATTGCCGATGGGGGCTGGGTCGGCATGGCTGCCAATCCCGAACATGGCGGGATGGGGCTGCCGATGGCGGTGGCCACTTGCGTCAATGACATGATGGGGTCGGCCTGCCTTGCGCTGCAGCTGAACCCGCTGATGACCCAGGGCCAGATCGAGGCTTTGGAGCATCACGCCAGCGACACCCTGAAATCGCTGTATATTCCCAAGCTGATCAGTGGCGAATGGTGCGGCACCATGAACCTGACCGAACCGCAGGCCGGGTCTGACGTGGGGGCCCTGCGCACTCGGGCGGAACCCTTGGGGGATGGCACCTATGCCATCACGGGGCAGAAGATTTACATCACCTGGGCCGACAATGACTTTTCGGCCAATGTCTGCCATCTGGTTCTGGCCCGTCTGCCCGATGGGGCCGAGGGCACGCGGGGGATCAGCCTGTTCATGGTGCCGAAGTGGATCCCGGATGCGGCGGGCAATCCCGGCAAGCGCAATTCCTTGAACGTGGTGTCTTTGGAGCACAAGTTGGGCCTGCACGGATCACCCACCGCCGTGATGCAGTACGACGCAGCGCAGGGTTGGCTTGTGGGCCAGCCGCACAAGGGCATGGCTGCGATGTTCACCATGATGAACAACGCGCGGCTGGGGGTGGGGATGCAGGGCGTGGCGATAGCCGAGGCCGCGACGCAACAGGCGCTGAGTTACGCGATGGACCGCAAGCAGGGCAAGACGCCGTTGGGGGCTGGGGCGATCATCGACCATGCCGATGTCCGCCGCATGCTGGCGCAGATGAAGGCGGAAACCTTTGCCGCCCGCGCAATCGGGCTGGCCTGTGCGGTGGCCATCGACATGGGCCGCGCGACCGCGTCGGCGGACTGGCAGGCGCGGGCAGCGCTGCTGACGCCCATCGCCAAGGCATATGGCACCGATGTGGGCTGCGAAGTCGCGCATATGGGTGTGCAGGTGCATGGCGGCATGGGCTTTATTGAGGACACCGGAGCGGCGCAGTTTTCCCGCGATGTGCGGGTGACGGCGATCTATGAAGGCACCAACGGCATTCAGGCCATGGACCTTGTGGGCCGCAAGATGATGGACAATGGCGACGCGGCCTTGCGTCTGATCGACGAGGTGCAAGCGGATGCCGAGACGGCGCGTGCGGTGCATCCGGATCTGGCAGGGGCGGTCTGGACCGCCGCCGAGGCGCTGCGCGAGGCGACCGAAGCCATGCTGGCGCAGGATATGAACGACCGTTTCGGCGGCGCTGTGCCCTATCTGCGCGGCTTTGCGCGGGTGCTGGGCGGGCATTTCCACCTGAAGGCGGCCTTGGGCGAACCCGCCCGTGCAGCCTTGGCGCAGTTCATGATCAAGCGGCTGTTGCCAGAACATGCGGCGCTTTTGGCGCAGGCGCGTGAGGGGTCGACGGGGCTTTACGCGCTGACGCCGGATCTGTTGTCAGCGTGACGGGATCCATTCACCACCCTTGGGCCTCACCCCCGGCCGAGGGGCAGGCTATTGAAATCGCACCACATATCCTATGGATGCGGTTGCCGCTGCCGATGGCACTGGACCATGTGAACGTCTATGCCTTGGACGATGGCGATGGCTGGACCATTGTTGATACCGGAATGGCCAGCCGTAAGACCAAGGCGATCTGGCAGGCGCTGATCGACGGGCCTTTGCGCGCCAAACCGATCCGCCGCCTGATCGTGACGCATCATCATCCCGACCATATCGGCCTTGCGGGCTGGTTTCAGGCGCAGGGGGTCGAACTGATCACCACCCGCACCGCCTGGCTGTTTGCCCGCATGTTGGCCCTGGACGAGCAGCCGCTGCCAACCCCCGAGGCGATGACCTTTTACCAACGCGCCGGGGCCTCGGCGACGTTGCGCGCCCAAAAAGCCGCCGAGCGCCCGTTCAACTTCTGCGATGTCGTCGCTCCGATGCCCCCCGGTTTCACGCGAATTTCAGAAGGCGATGTTCTCAGCGCCGGACAAAGGCGCTGGCTGGTGCGGCTGGGTCAGGGCCATGCGCCCGATCATGCCATGCTCTGGAGCCTGAATGACGACCTGATCATCGGCGGCGACCAACTGCTGCCGGGCATTTCCGCCAACATCGGCGTCTACCCGACTGAACCCGAGGCGGACCCGCTGGCCGATTGGCTGCACAGCACCGACGCGCTGCAGGCCTTTGCCACAGACGTGCAACTGGTGCTGCCGGGGCACAAACTGCCTTTCACCGGGCTGCCGTTCCGGCTGACACAGATGGCAGAGAATCACCACTCTGCGCTTGCTCGCTTGCGGACTCATCTGGCCACCCCCCGCACCGCCGCCCAGTGTTTTCCCGCGCTGTTCCGGCGTGAAATTGGCCCCGACCAGTTCGGCCTGGCGCTGGTCGAGGCGGTGGCGCATCTGAACTATCTCTTGAAGCGCGGTCAGGTTTCGCGTTCCCTGTCGGACTCAGGGGCTTGGCTGTGGCTGGCCCGTCAGGAGTGACCATGTCCAACGCCGAACTGCGCGCTGCTGTCAAAGCCGCCGCCCAAATGCCCCCACCCCCCGGCCCCGCCACCGATGCCGAGGCGCTGCTGGGCCCCTTGCCAGCCCAAACCGCGCCGGACTTGCCAGCACAAGCCGCGCCGGAACAAAAAAGCCCCGCAGAATGGGCCTATGAGCGGATCGTCCAATACATCCGCAACTTTGAGTCCCAACTGGATGCCAACCAAGAGGTGGCGATGGGCTTTGCCGGATCGGACGCCGGGGTACTGAAGATCGAAGGATTGGGGTTTTACGCGCCCGACCTGCTGACGTTTTATGGCCGTGATGAGAATGGCATGAAGACCCAACTGATCCAGCACATCGCGCAACTGTCGGTTATGTTGCGCGCCGTGCCGACAGCCGCGCCCGAAGCGCCCCCGCGCCGCATCGGCTTTCATCTGTCCGCCGGATGGGTGGGGGGCGAGGCCGGAGACGGGTCTGCCTGAATGCAACACCACGCCGCCCCGCAGCTCTGTGGTCAGACACCCGCTTGTCCCCCCGTGACAGCCCGCAAAACTTCGGGTATTGGCAAGTCAAAGCGACAAGAGAGGGAACGCTATCATGGCCGATCACAAACAAGGCAGCATGGATATCCGGGCGCAGGAAAAGACCTTCGCGGGTTTCATCCGCATGTCGATCTGGGGCGCGGGCATTTCCATTGCCGTTCTGATCTTCATGGCGCTGGCTGGCGCCTGAACCGGGCAACGTATTTTATTTCGGCGGGAAGATTGATGTCACTGAAAGCTTTGGCGCCTCTGGCGCTTGTCGCCCTTGGTGCCTGCAGCACCGCCGAACCGACCTGGTCCCCTGATGCGACAGTGGCCCAAGCACGTTTTGTGGCCGAAGCACCGCGCAGCATCACGCTTTACACCGTGATCAGCAACCGCAACGACAGTGGCGCCCATTCCGGGCTGTTGATCAACGCGTCAGAACAAGTGCTGTTTGACCCTGCGGGATCCTGGTCGCATCCCCGCATGCCAGAGCGGAACGATGTCCATTTCGGCATCAACCCGCAGATGGTTTCCTATTACATCGACTATCACGCGCGCGAAACCTTTCGCGTTATTGAACAGAAAATCATCGTCTCGCCCGAAGTGGCCGAATTGGTGCGTCAGCGCGCGCTGGCCTATGGCGCAGTGCCCAAGGCGCAATGCTCCAATGCCATCTCCAAAGTGCTCGACGGCGTGCCGGGGTTTGAGGGGATGCAAAGCAGCTGGTTCCCGAAAAAATTGTCGGACTCCTTTGCCACCCTGCCAGGGGTCATTTCGCGCACCATCACCGACGATGATGCCGACAGCAATCATGGCGTGCTGATCCTTCAATCCAAAGCCGAAATCGCCGAGGCTGAACTGGCCGCTCAGGCCGCAGCGCAGTAGCCATCATACCAGCCAGGGCACGCCATACAATGCAAGCGCGCCCGCGATGATCGCCGCGATCATGTTGCGTGCGATCAGTCCCACAGCCAAGGTCGCCCCCGCCGCCAGAAGACGCGCCGGGTCGGTCTGCCCCCAGGTCGCGGTTGGCCACAAGACGGCCGGAGCCACCAGCGCGGCAGAACCGCCACCGAGCTATAGCGCAGCGCTCGTGTCAGCCACCCCGGCAGCGCCCGGTTGCCCAAACCACCCAGAAACGAGAACCTCACCGCATAGGTGCCAAGGCCCGGCCGACATGATGCTCCAGGGGTCGGATGGTCTTTACGACGGCTGCGGAACGGCTTAGGCCTTTCGCAACCAAGACGGAAGGCAGGCTGTGCGGATTTTCGGGGTCATTCTGGCGGGGGGTGCGGGACGTCGCATGGGCGGGGCCGACAAGGCGCTGCTGCAGTTGGCGGGGCAAAGCCTGCTGGGCCGCTCCATCGCGCGGCTGGAACCGCAGGTGGAACGACTGTCGATTTCGGCCAATGGCGATGCGGCGCGGTTCGCAGGGTTCGGCCTGCCCGTTCTGCCCGATGCCGCGCCCTTGGGGCCGCTGTCAGGCGTGTTGGCCGCGCTGCACTGGGCGGCGCCATTGGGGGCAACGGCCATTGTCACCGCCGCCGTGGACAGCCCGTTTTTTCCCGGCGATCTGGTGCCGCGCCTGTGCCTTGCTGCCGAATCCGCACCCGAGGGCCTGGCGATCGCCCATGCCGCGAAGGATCATCCGACCTTTGCGCTGTGGCCCGTGACGCTTGCCCCGGCGCTGGCGGCGTTCCTGCAGTCCGGGGCCAAGACCCGCGTCCTGGATTTCACACAGGCCCACCACGCCGCCCGTGCGCAATTCCCGGATGAGGCCGCGTTTGACAACCTCAACAGCCCCGAAGACCTGAACCGCGCAGCCAGCCTGTTGGGGGCCGCATGAAGGTCTATGGTGTCATCGGCTGGAAAAATTCCGGGAAAACCAGCCTGATGGAGCGTTTGGTCGCAGACATCACCGCGCGCGGCCTTACCGTGTCCACCGTCAAACATGTGCATCACGATGTCGATCTCGATCAGCCCGGCAAAGACAGCCACCGCCACCGTGCAGCCGGCGCGTCCGAGGTGGTCCTGGCCTCCGCCCATCGCTTTGCCATCCTGCGCGAACATCGCGGCCCGGAACCGGAACTGCCCGAAGTGCTGGCCCGCATGGCCCCGGTCGATCTGGTGCTGGTCGAGGGTTACAAACGCGACGCCCATGCCAAGATCGAAGTGTTCCGGCGCGAGGCGGGCCATGATCTGATCCAGCCGCATGACCCTTTGGTTCGGGCTGTGGCCACCGATGCCGATCTTGGCGCGCTGCCCGTGCCGATGCTGGACCTGAACGACACCGTGGCGATAGCGGATTTCATCCTGCAAGAGGTGGGCTTGCAGACCCGCCACGCGCCACCTGCGCCCGGGGCGTTTGACACGGTGATCATCGTGGACTGGTCGGCGCGTGCCGCGCTTTCCCCTGCCAAACCCTCCAAGGATGCGATCTGGATCGGCGTTCACGATACCAAAGGCGGCACGGAACACTATTGCCGCAGCCGCGCGCAGGCTGAAGCAAAGCTGACTGCGATCCTCGATGCGCAGGCTGCCCTTGGACACCGCGTGCTGTGTGGCTTTGATTTCCCGATGGGCTATCCGACGGGCTTTGCCGAACGGCTGACCGGGAGTGATACCGCCCGCGCGGTCTGGAAATGGCTGGCCGCCCACATCACCGACGATGCCCGGAACATGACCAACCGACTGGCGGTTGGCGGCCAGATCAACGCGCGGTTTCACCCCTTGGCCGGGCCGTTCTGGGGCCGCCCGCAGGGCCAGGACGTCGCCTGTCTGCCCTTCACCAAAGCCATTGAATACACATCGCTCAACCTGTCCGAACGCCGCGCGGTAGAGCGTCTTTTGCCCAGCGCCAGCCCGGTCTGGCAGTTGATGGGGGCGGGGTCGGTGGGATCACAAGCCTTGACGGGGCTGCCAATGGTCCATCGCATCGCGCAGCGCCCCGGCTGCAAGGTCTGGCCCTTTGACGACACCGAGTCCGCACTGGTTCTGGCCGAGGTTTACCCGTCCATCATCACCTCCGCCGTGGCGCAGGGCATCGCCGCCACCGCAGAGCCCAAGGCGCAGATTGCCGACCAATGGCAGGTGCGACTGCTGGCACAGGCCCTGTTTCGCCTGTCCGCTAGCGGCGACCTGACAGCGTTGTTTGACACCCCCGCCATTGCGCAAGAAGAAGGCTGGATATTGGGCGCGGGCCACCAAGCCGCACTTTTGGCGGCGCTGTGACCATCACCCTGCACCACGGCGTCCCCCCGGCTTTGCTGGTCGATGCCGCCGCCCTGTATTGGCAGGCTTTTGGCGGCAAACTGGGGCAGGTGATGGGGCCGAAGCCATTGGCCCTGCGTTACTTGGTCCGGGCCATCAAGTGCGATCATGCCATCGTGGCGCTGGACGAAAGCGGTGCGCTGCTGGGGATGGCAGGTTACAAAACCCCGGCAGGCAGCTTCGCGGGCGGCACCACCGCCGACCTGCGCGCGGTTTACGGGGCGGCGGGCATGGCGTGGCGCATGCCCTTGCTGTGGGGGCTGGGACGCGAGGTCGACAATGATCGCTTCCTTCTGGACGGCATCTGCGTCGCCCCCGCTGCGCGCGGCATAGGCATCGGGTCGGCCCTGATGGCCGCGATCTGTGACGAAGGCCGCGCCCGCGGCTATGCCCATGTGCGGCTGGACGTCATCGACACCAACTGGCGCGCCCGTGCCTTGTATGAACGCCTTGGCTTTGCAGTTGAGAAAACCGACGACATCGGCCTGCTGCGCTTTGCTTTCGGCTTTCGGCACAGCCACACGATGATCAAACCGCTTTAATCAAAGGTCCCCGTCACGCGGCCAAACAGCATGAACGCGCGCGCGGTACGGGTGTCGGCCAGATCGGACAGATCCGCATCCGTCGCGACCTTTTCAAACTCGGAAAAGGTGCGGTCAAAAGTGCGCAGGAAATGGTGCGCCGCATCGCGAAACACCGGGTCCTCGCGCATCCGCCCCGCCGTCAGCGCCAGTGATGACCGATCCCTCACACCGCCCAGTGACGCAATCCCCCGACCGCGTTCACCGCCGGCAAAACGCCGCCAAACCTCGGGGCGCGCACGGTCGGGCTTCAGATCGTCCATGTAGATGCCCTCTTGCGACAGCAGCGTCAGCACATCTTGGGCGGCGCGGATCAGCTTGGCGATGTTGCGATCCTCCAGTGCCAGCCGCAGCGAACGAAAGCCTTCGCGGTCGTCCGGGCTTTCAGGGAACTGCAAGGCCCGGATGAAATCGCCCACCGACAGCGGCGCGCGCAGATCATCGGCTGGCGTGCCAAGTGCCAGCCCCGGCTGTTCCGCCTCGGGCTGTGGCACCGGGGCGGCCAGAGCGGCCTTGCGGTCGGCCGACGGCACCGTCAGCCCGGAATCCCGCCGCGAGGTGAAACTGGCCAGCGCGGTTTCGGTTTGTTTGGCTGCCGCCGCAATCTCGTCTAGCCGCCGTTCGACCGAAGGCTTCGGCCCGCCTGCCTGCTGGCTGCTGACATAGGCCTGCCGCATTGCGTCCACAGTGGCCTGCAACCGCGCCGCCTCGGCCCGCAAACTGCGCACCGACCGCAACGTCATCACCGCGGCCCAGATCAGCGCCAATGGCAAGAACACCACCAGCAACGTCAGAACCAGCCCCAAAGCTCCGGCATCCTGCGGCCCGGTGTAGACATAGGCCGCCACCGCAAACACCCAGACAAGGCACAGCGCGCCAGCCACAATCTCGGTGGCTGTGGGCTTTTCATCCCCATCACTGCGGGCATATAGCCCCAGATCGCGGGGCTTTTCTTCAGGCTCGGTCATCTGTGTGTCCCAAAGGGTCGGGCAAAAATATCAGGCGAACTTGATCGACACGATCTCATAGCTGCGCTGGCCACCCGGCGTTTTCACCTCGACCGAATCGCCTTCATCCTTGCCAATCAGCGCGCGGGCAAGTGGCGAGCGGATGTTCAGCAGGTTGCGTTCGATATCGGCCTCGGACTCGCCGACGATCTGATAGGTTTTCTGCTCATCCGTGTCGATGTCGACCAGAACCACGGTCGCGCCGAATTTGATGGTGCCCGAAAGCTTGGACACGTCAATCACCTCGGCCAGCGAAATGATCGCTTCCAATTCTTTGACCCGGCCTTCAATGAAGCTCTGCTTTTCGCGGGCGGCATGGTATTCGGCGTTTTCGGACAGATCGCCATGCTCGCGCGCCTCGGCAATGGCGCGGATCACGGCGGGGCGCTCCACCGATTTCAGCACTTTCAGCTCTTCGTCCAGCGCGGTGAAGCCCGCACGCGTCATCGGAATCTTTTCCATCGGCCTTCTCGCGCAAATAATAAGGTCACGGTCCGGGTTGGACCATGACCGCATGCCATTCAGTCATGCAACAGACCCGACCGCCCGTCAGATTGCAAGAGGGCATGGCGGGAATAAGCGCCAGCCTGTCGCACGAGGGAAAGAATATTGCTTTAACGCGGCCATTTACCCGATGGATGTTGCGTCACAGTTGACCCTGCCTGCGCCTTGGGGCAACAACGCCCCCAGCATATAGTCCGGCCGAAAGGAACACCCATGTCTCAGCAAATCACCCGCGAAGCTATGGAGTATGACGTTGTCATCGTCGGCGCGGGGCCTGCTGGTCTGTCGGCGGCGATCCGGCTGAAGCAACTGGACAGCAATCTGTCGGTGGTGGTGCTGGAAAAAGGCTCGGAGGTTGGAGCGCACATCCTGTCGGGTGCGGTGCTGGACACCTGTGGTCTTGACGCGTTGATTCCCGATTGGGCCGCACGCGGCGCACCGATCAAGACCCCGGTGGTCAGCGACAACTTCTACATCCTTGGCCCAGCCGGGCAAATGCGGATCCCGAACTTCCCGATGCCGCCCCTGATGAACAACCATGGCAACTACATCGTGTCCATGGCCAATGTCTGCCGCTGGATGGCCGGTCAGGCTGAAGAATTGGGTGTCGAGATTTTCCCGGGCATGGCCTGTTCAGAGCTGGTTTACGGCGACACCGGCGAAGTGCGCGGCGTGGTTGCGGGCGAATTTGGCAAGAACGCTGACGGTACGCCCGGCCCGAACTATGAACCCGGCATGGCTTTGATGGGGAAATACGTCTTCCTGTCGGAAGGCGTGCGCGGGTCTTTGGCCAAGGAAGTCATCGCGAAATACGATCTGTCCAAGGGCCACTGCCCGCAGAAATTCGGCCTTGGCATGAAGGAAATCTGGCAGATTGACCCGGCCAAGCACAAGCTGGGCACGGTCACTCATACAATGGGCTGGCCTTTGGGTGGCAATGCAGGGGGTGGCAGCTTTATCTATCACCTTGAGAACAATCAGGTTTATGTCGGCTTCGTCGTCCATCTGAACTACAAGAACCCGCATCTGTACCCCTACATGGAATTCCAGCGCTTCAAACATCACCCGATGGTGGCGGAATTGCTCAAGGGCGGCAAACGTGTGGCTTACGGTGCGCGGGCCATCAGTGAGGGCGGCTGGCAGTCGATCCCCAAGATGGTCGCGCCCGGCGTGGCGCTGCTGGGCTGTTCGGCGGGTCTTGTGAACGTGCCCCGCATCAAGGGCAACCACAACGCGATGCTGTCGGGCATGGCAGCAGCAGAGGCAGCAGCGCAAGCGATTGCCGCCGGGCGCAGCAGTGACGAGTTGACAGATTATGAAACCCAGGTGCGCTCTGGACCGATTGGGGCCGACCTGAAGAAGGTGCGCAACGTCAAACCCCTGTGGTCGAAATTCGGCCTTGTCGCGTCGCTGATGATTGGCGGGGCGGATATGTGGGCCAACACCCTTGGCTTTACCATTCTGGGCACGCTGAAACACGGCAAGAACGACGCCGAGGCCACCGAACTGGCCAAGGATCACAAGCCGATCGACTATCCCAAACCCGATGGCGTGCTGTCGTTTGACCGCCTGACCAACGTCGCGTTTTCGGCCACCAACCATGACGAAAATCAACCCGCCCACCTGAAACTGCGCGATCCTTCCATCCCGATCCTTGTGAACCTGCCGCAATACGCCGAACCCGCACAGCGCTATTGCCCGGCAGGGGTTTACGAAGTCGTCACCGAGGCGGGAAAAGAGCCGCGCTTTGTGATCAACTTCCAGAACTGCGTGCATTGCAAGACCTGCGACATCAAGGATCCGTCGCAGAACATCGTCTGGACGACGCCAATGGGCGGCGGCGGGCCGAACTACCCGAACATGTGATCTGACAAATCCGGTCATATGGGCAAAGTTGTGCGTGCTGGGGGCGTTAAGCTTCAGGCCCGCATTGCGTTTGCATAGGTGCGGCACTACTTTCGAGAATGCCCAACAGGAGCCGCCCCGGATGCCCATTCGCCTGACGACCCGCAGCCTGGCCCTTCTGGCGCTAACCACCCTGATACCGCCGCAACTGGCCACAGCCCAAGACGCCGGGGCCTATCTGGCCGCACAGGTTGCTGCAAGCGAGGCCGACTACCGCGCCGCCGCCGCTTGGTACGCCCGCGCCATGCTGGCCGATGCGACCAACCCCGGCCTGTTGGAAGGCGCGGTCATGGCCAACATCGGCATTGGTGAGATGGGTCTTGCCGCCGACGCCGCCCGTCGCCTGATGGCCACGGGGGCGAAAAGCCAAAGCGCCTACATCGCGCAGGTCGCCGATCTGGCCAAAGCACAGGACTATGAGGGCATCCTCGCCTTGGCCGCCGCTGGCAATTCGGCGGGCGCTCTGCTGGATGATCTGGTCAGCGCCTGGGCCAAGCTGGGCCTTGGCCGGATGTCGGAATCGCTTGAAGCCTATGACAAAATCGCCACCACCAAGGGGTTGGAGGCGTTTGGTCTGTATCACAAGGCTCTGGCCTTGGCTTCGGCGGGTGACTTTGAGGGTGCCGATAACATCTTGTCGGGCCGTGCCGCTGGCCCCTTGGTGGTGATGCGGCGCGGCGCGATCGCACATGTGCAAATCCTCAGCCAGCTGGAACGGAACCCCGAGGCCATCGCGCTGCTGGATCGCAGCTTTGCCCCCGGCAGTGACCTGCAGGTCGATGACCTGCGCCGCCGTCTGGCCGCTGGCGAACCTTTGCCCTTCGACGTGACCCGCACCGCAACCGATGGCATCGCCGAGGTGTTTTTCACCATGGCAACCGCCCTGAACGGCGAGGCCGACGACGGTTACACCATGATCTACACCCGCGTCGCCGCCCACCTGCGCCCCGACCACACAGAGGCCGTGCTGATGACCGCGGGCCTGCTCGAGGCGCAGGGCCAGCACGATCTTGCGACCGAGGTTTATGCCAAAATTGCGCCGACCGATCCGGCCTTCCACTTTGCCGAACTGGGCCGCGCCGACGCCACCTATGCCGCCGGGCGCAAAGAGGCGGCGATTGAAATCCTGCAAGGGCTGGCGCGCAGCCATGGCAATCTGCTGACGGTGCAGGTGGCTCTGGGCGACGGTCTGCGCCGCGAAGAACGCTTTGCCGATGCGCAAAAGGCCTATGACGCCGCGATTGCGATGGTCCCCACCCCCGGCCCGCAGCATTGGGTCCTGTTCTACAGCCGGGGTATTTGCCTGGAACGGCTTGGCAATTTTGACGCCGCCGAAACCGACATGCGCAAAGCGCTGGAGTTGGAGCCGAACCAGCCGCAGGTGCTGAACTATCTGGGCTACAGCTTTGTCGATCGCGGTGAAAAGCTGGACGAGGCGCTGGCGATGATCCAACGTGCCGTCGCGGGCCAGCCGGA
>JBIHZO010000361.1:0-3975 GCA_044231405.1 Cypionkella sp.
CGTTCGCATCATCAAGGGGCTTCGCAGATGGGTGTGTCCCATCTGATTGATCAAGGTCAATGCCGCCCGCCTGACGCAACCTTAGGCTTGATCCAAGGGGAGTCCCTGCCGTGCGGTGCCGTCAGGGCCGGGTCTTGGCAAGGAAGAAAAGCAAAGGCATCCGGGATGGCCCGTAAAGCAACGAGACCCACAGCAGACGAGGACAGAATGTCGTCGCCGTCGTTGCTGGCCGTGAAGGATCTGAAGGTCTGCTGTGATCCCACATTGCTGGACTTTGAAGACACGTCAAGCCTTCAACCGCTGCCCGGACTGATCGGTCAGGAGCGAGCCTTGGGGGCCATCAAGCTGGCGGCCAGCATCGCGCATGCGGACTTCAACCTGTTTGTCCTTGGACCAAGCGGCACGGGCAGGCATTCCGCCGTGGGGACACTGCTGGAAGGTGAAGCGACCAGTCGGCCTGTTCCCCCCGACTGGGTCTATGTGAACGACTTCGCCAACCCGGATCAGCCAAAGGCCGTCGCCCTGCCGTCTGGAACGGCTCGGCCCCTGCAAAAAGCGTTGGAACTGCTGGTGGACGACCTGGCCAATGACATCCCCGCGCTTTTCGAGTCCGAACAATACCAAAACCGCAGAAGTGCCTTCGAGCAGCGGCTGGCAAAGCGCAAGCAGGATGCCTTTGAAAAGGTGGTTGAAAAGTCACACGACCGCAGCGTGACAATCATGCGAACGCCGATGGGTTTTGCAATTGCGGGCGTGCGCAACGGCGAGGTGATCAAACAGGACGACTTCGCGACCCTTTCAGATGCAGACCGCAAGGCAATTGAAAACGCCGTCAGTCTGACCGAGAAGGATCTTGAGAAATACCTCAAGTCCCTTCCGCGACTGGAAAAGGAACACCGGGCCGCAGTCGCCCTGCTGAACGCCGAAATGGCCGAGCAGGCGGTGAACGAGGCGCTGGAAACTGTGTTTCAGGGTTTCGGGGCCATCGAGGCGATCAAGCAGCACCTGACAGCCCTGCGGACCGACCTGATCGAGAATGCCGAGATGTTCCTTCGGGAAGGGAACGGCCGACAAGAGGGGCCGTTTCCGGTGGCCCGTACCCACATCCACGATGAACCGGCCTTTCACCGCTATGCCGTCAATGTGATGGTGTCCAACGATCCGGCCACATCCGCGGGCGCTCCGATCATCTCCGAGCCGCTGCCCTCGCTGTCGAACCTGATCGGCAAGGTGGACCACATTTCAACCATGGGGGCGCTGGTCACCGATTTCACCCTGATCCGGTCAGGGGCGCTGCACCGGGCTAACGGCGGCTTTCTGGTGCTGGATGCGATGCGCGTGCTGAGCGAGCCCTTCGCGTGGGAGGCGCTGAAGCGCTGCCTTGAAACCCACGCGATCCGAATCAATTCCGCTGCCGAGATGCTGAGCCTGATTTCGACCAGCACGCTGGAGCCGGAACCGATCCCGCTGCAGGTGCGGGTGGTGCTGGTCGGTGACGCGCTGGTGCACCTGCTGCTGACCCTTTATGATCCAGACTTCAGCCGCCTTTTCAAACTTGCCGCCGATTTCAGCCATGACATGCCCCGAACCGCAGAAAGCGTCGGGCTGTTTGCCCGCATGGTCGCCGGGGCCTGCAGTCGCGACGGGCTTCGCCCCGTCAGCCATGACGGGGTCGCAGCACTGATCGACGTTGCGTCCAGGGCGGCGGACGATCAGGGCCGGATGTCCCTGCGCATCGGGGCGTTGTGGGATCTGTTGCGCGAAGCCGATTTCCTGACCTCGACCAGCAGCAAATCGGTCATCGACGCCAGCCAGATCGCCGCCGCCCGGACTGCGGCCGAGCATCGCGCGGACCGGGTGCGCGAGCGTTTGCAGCAGTTGATCCACGAGGGCACTCTGATCGTCGCGACTTCGGGCAGTGTGGTCGGTCAGGTCAATGGCCTGACTGTCACCAGCAGCGGCCTTTTCAGCTTTGGTTTGCCGGTGCGTATCACGGCGCGGGTGCGCATGGGGACCGGCAAGGTGATCGACATCGAACGCGAGGTGAAACTGGGCGGGCCCATTCATTCCAAGGGCGTCCTGATCCTGTCGTCGTATCTTGCGACGCATTATGCGGGCGACGTGCCATTATCGCTTTCGGCAAGCCTTGTGTTCGAACAAAGCTATGGCGGGGTCGAAGGCGACAGCGCTTCGGTGGCCGAACTTTGCGCGCTGTTGTCAGCCTTGGCAGGCATACCGATCTCGCAGTCGCTCGCCATAACGGGCTCGATCAATCAGATGGGAGAGGTTCAGCCCATCGGCGGCGTGAACGAGAAGATCGAAGGCTTCTTTGACACTTGCAAGGCCGGCGGTCTGACCGGCCAGCAGGGTGTGCTGATCCCACGCCGCAATGTCAGAAACCTGATGCTGCGCGGCGACGTGATCGAGGCCGTGTCATTGGGCCAGTTCCGCATCTACGCGATTGCGCATGTTGACGAGGCGATGGAGTTGCTGACGGGCCTCGCCGCTGGAACCCGCAGCGGCAACGGCGCATTCGAAGACGGATCGGTCAATGCCAACGTCGAGACTCGGCTCAGGGATTTCGCCCATGCTCTGCGCGATTTCATGAAGCCATCGGACATGGATCAATTGACCATCTCGGACGATTGATGACACGCGCTGACTGCCCCCGGGCCTGCTGACTGCGTGATGACGCAAAAGCAAGGCCACCAAACAAGACTAAAGGAGGTGAATAATGGCTCACAAGGATGTTCTGTTTCGCTCCGCCGCGCGCGAAGCGATTTTGCGAGGCACAACCCAACTGGCCGACACTGTGCGCGTCACGCTGGGCCCGCGATCAAAATCTGTGCTGATCGACCGAAAATTCGGCCCACCTCTGGTGTGCAATGACGGGGTGACCATTGCCAAGGAGTTCGATCTGAAGGACGCGACCGAAAACCTGGGTGTCAGGATGCTGCGGCAGGCCGCCGAAAGGACGGCTGACGTGGTGGGTGACGGGACCAGCACCGCCACGGTCCTTGCTCAGGCGATTTTTGCGGACGGCGTGCGCAATGTGGTGGCCGGGGCAAGTGCCATAGACATCAAGCGGGGCCTTGATCGCGGCGCGGTCGCTGCCATCGCTGCGCTGAAGGCCCTGTCCCGCCCGGTCAAGACGCGGCGCGAAAAGGCGCAGGTCGCGACGATTTCCGCCCATAATGATCCCTCGATCGGGGATCTGGTGGCCGAGGCGATGGACAAGATCGGCAATGATGGCGTCATCACCGTCGAGGAATCGAAATCGACCGAAACCGTGCTGGATGTGGTCGAGGGCATGCAGTTCGACCGCGGCTTCCAATCGCCCTATTTCATCACCAATCAGGACAAGATGGAGGCCGAACTGGAAGACTGCCTTGTCCTGCTGGTGGATCGCAAGGTTGGCGTGTTGACCGATTTGCTGCCGCTCTTGGAAGAGGTGATCCGCGCGGGCAAATCCCTGCTTGCCATCACCGAGGATATGGAGGGCGAGGCACTGGCGACCTTCATCGTCAACCAGATCCGGGGCACCTTCCGCAACTGTGCGGTCAAAGCCCCGGGCTTTGGCGACCGAAGGAAGGAGATGATGCAGGATATCGCAATCCTCACCGGCGGGCAGGTCATTTCGGCCGATCTGGGGCTGAAGTTGGAGAACGCCAAGATCACCGATCTTGGGCGCGCGCGCCGGGTGGTTGCGGACAAGGACACCACCACCATCATCGGTGGAGGCGGAGATCCCTCACAGATCAAGGCTCGGATCGCCCAGATCCGCACGCAGATCGACAAAGCCACCTCGGACTACGACCGCGAAAAGTTGCAGGAGCGCATGGCAAAGCTGGCCGGCGGTATTGCCGTCATCCGGGTGGGGGCACCCTCGGAATCCGAGATGAAGGCGCGCAAGGACGCGCTTGACGATGCGATCAGCGCCACCAAGGCCGCCGTTGCCGAAGGACTCGTTCCGGG
>JBIHZO010000362.1:0-3957 GCA_044231405.1 Cypionkella sp.
GCACGGCGTCGATTGACAGCAAGCTGCAGGATTTGATCTCCAAATCCGACATCATCGTGCGGCTGTTGCAGGGGCAGTTGGACCTGCTGAACGTACAGAAAACCAAGGTGGAGGTGAACCTTGGCGGAACCTTGACCGAACGTGAGGTCACGGTCGGTTCGCTGGAATCGGTGCGGGACGAGATTTCGGCGATGGACCCGAAGATCATCGAACTTGAGAACAAGATTTCGGTCGAACAAGACGCCGCCGCACGGACCAAGCTGGAAACAGAACTGGCCGGGCTGAACGGGCGCTACAATGCGCTGGTACAGGACGAGCAGGTGCATCTGGCGAAATCGCAGACGCTGGAGCGGTATATCGAAAAGGGCAAGACCTGGGTGGATTCACTGACCAATCAGGCCGCTACCCAGTTGGTTTTGATCAACAAATTGCAAACCGACACCAAGCAGCGGGTGGTTCTGTATGACGCGCTGACCAGCAGCTTGAAAACCGCGCAGCAGCAGGACGTGGCCCACCGGATCAACGAAATCGGCGTGAAAACCGACCAAGAGGCGCAGGCCGCCATGGCGGCGATTGGGGCAGCCACCAATGACAAGATGGCCGACATGCTGGAAAGCCACGAGCAGCACATGGTCTTCGCCCGCGCGGTGCTGGAGCAGAAAGCCAAGGCGGACGAACGCTTTGCGCGGCGGTTTGCCAAGATTGTCGAGAAGCACGACAAGAATGCGTATGGGGAATAAGCGGTGGCCGAGGTCAAGGACCAACTGACCAACGACCATATGGAGCTGTACGACACCCTTGTCGCGCGGCGCTATTTTGCCAAGTTTGAACGCATCACCGGGCATCTGTTGCGGGTGGCCGGTGAGGTGGAGGCGGCGGGTCAGTTGACCCGGACCGAAGCGCGGACTTTGGGCCGCTATCTGACCGCGCTGACCGCGACGTTCAAGGCGCTCAGCCACAAGTACCTGATGACGGGGAGGGCGGAAGGGTCGCCCAAGCTGACCTTTGACCGCCACGAATCCGGCTTTCCGGTGGCGCAAGAACTGATGGTGATGGCGCTGGATGCTGCGCAAGTCACCAAACATCTGGGCGGAATGGCCGCCGAGGCCGAGTTGAAAGACCGCATGGTCCGCCAGATCGTCCGCGATCTGACGGTGCCGGTGCAATTGCAATTCGCGCTGTCGCAGCGGCTTTACTATGAGGCTTTGGCGCAGGGTGGCCTGTTCTGGGCGCGCAATGACCCTGACTGCCAGTGGATCGCGGATGTGACCCACAACGGCGCGGATCGGCGGCACTATCTGGTGCATTGGGCGGTTTATGATGCGCAGGCCAACCTGCCGGTCGTTTACCTTTTGGATGTAGAGGACAGTGGCAAAAAGGCGCTGCCGAATGATGACCGGCGCTGGCCGATGGTGCAGGCGCATCTGATGGCGCAGTCGCTCAACGGGTTGAAATTGCTGACAATTGCGCAGGGGTTCGATAAGGACTTTCCCGAAACCCACCCCAAACGCCTGCGCCGGATCACGCTTGGTCCGATGTACAGCCATGATTTCACCCTGCAATCTGGGCCGATCTCACAGGTGTTGGCGAATGCGCAGGCCCCCGACGGCAGTGACTGGGCGCTCGTCTGGACAGCCGAGGATCTGGTGTCCGACCGTGAGGAAGACATCAAGGACGGGTGGTTTTCGACCCGCCCGCACCAAGTCTACCGGTTGGACGCCTTCCAAGGGGCCGAAACCGGGGCCACCAAGACGGAACGCATGGTGATTCTGCCTGAGACGCCCTATCAGGTTCTGGCAGAACTGAACCCGCCGGGCTTTCGCGACTTGCGGAAATTTGTCGTGGGAACAGACGGCAGGATCATTCCGGCCTAACAAAAGGACAGTCCGATGACGAAATGTCAGTTTTACCGCACCGAAATGAAGGTTGAACGCAGCAATGCCCATTACCCGGGTGCCAAAGAGTTTGCACCCCGCAGGGTGGCGGTGCCCTACTGCGTTCACACCGCCAGCATAGCACCCAAAGGATCGGCCAAGCCCTTGAATTGTGGAGGTGATCTGGCGAAATGCCCGATCGCCGACAAGCTGTAAGGGGGCGAATATGACGGCTGGGCGCGACGCGATGGAACTGCCGGAAGACACGATCAAGGCACAGTATGAAGCTGCTTTGGGGCTTCTGACCGGCTTCGATCACGCGCCCCGGTTGGCCAAGGCGGTTGAGGCCGTGGCGGTTGAACGGTCGCCCGGAATTGGCACGCGCCCCCGGTTCCGCTCTACCGTTCCGGGCATGGCCGCGCGGTCCACGGCGCGTCCGGGTGGTGTGCGGTTGATCGAGCGCGTCGAAGGGTTTGGTGACGGACTTGTGTCCCCCACGCAGGCCGGCGCCTTGCATGCGTTGCGCCGCGGTGTGGCGATTGCGCTGGCGATGGCGGAGACATTTTCCGCCCAATCCGGGCTGGCCGAGCTGAAAAAGGGCAATCTGGAGGGGCGCCTGCCTGACATGAAGCGCGCCGAGTTCACGGAACTTCTGGCTGCAGAGGCACTTTTGTCGCTGTTCGTTTTTGCAAGTGCCAGCGCATTTCTGCTGGCTCCGCAACTGGGAGCGATGACGGTTGAGGTTGGCGCGGTCGAAGAAATTTTGACTGACAACGCCCCCCTCGCGTTGCAGGGCGCCTTGTGGGAACTGGATCAGGATATCGGCGTGCTGGCGACGGATGAGCCCCGTTTGGTCGCTGTAATTGCTGCCTTTTGCGAAGCGCTGATGCAGCGGGTGGCTCTGCGTGCTCAAACTGCGCCACGGTTGGGGGCGTTTACTTCGGGCGCGTGGCGGGTAGAGGCGGACAATCTGGCCATCGCCGGCTTCAAACCTGCACGCGCGTCCAAAGGCGGCGCTTTGACGATGCAGTTCAAAAAGCCAACTGACGTTGTTGGCAACCATATCGCAAAATACCAAAGTCTGCGGCTGGCGAAAATGCTGATGGCCTACGATTTTGAAAGGAAACTGAACCCCTTTGCTGAACTGGGCGGGTTCATTTTTACGTTTATGGGGGACGGCAAACCAGGAACAGGCAAGACTACTCTGATCCAGATGATGGCCGGTCTGCTTGATGGCTATTGCAAGGTCGCAGGTTATCCCTTTCGCTATCAGAACTTCTCAATTGACCAGATAGACAGTTATCAAGGCAAGTCCGGTCAGAACGCCAAAGCGTTTATTGACAACGTGATTGACCCCTCTGTCATCGGCTTTGGAACGATTGATGATATTGATCAGGTGGCGGGCAAGCGCGGGGATCGTCAGTCATCTGCGGGGCAACAGGAAGTCACAGCGGTTTTCATGGGCGCATTTGCGGGGGCCAATACGGTGGTCCGAGGGAACTGCACATTTGGCATGTTCTCGAACTATCCTGAAAACGTCGATGATGCATTGCGCCAGCGCGCCGGGGCACGGTTCTTGGTTGATGGCCCCCAAAGCCGCGAAGACTATATTGACATCTTGGCGCTGCTTTTGGGTAAAGGTCATGCGATCCCATTGGGAGAGCATGATCTGTTCTCCGCTCAGGAAATCAAAAAGGCGGTTTCGGCCAGTTTTGAAGGATATGCCAAGCCACATGAAGAGGGCCTGCTGAAGGTGTGGGATCAGGTTTCCCAAGAACTGGGTGCGCTGGACACGCTGGCCAAGCTTGGCACATATCTGAAAGCCATTCAGAAAGCAGATGAACGTTTTACAGGACGCGCGATAAAGAACATCACGGACGCTGTCAAAGTTCGTGCTATGGATTTTGAGTTACCAGATGAATGGATTGAGAATCCGGATCTGTTCCTATTCAAGGGATATGATGAAAAGCTCCTGATGATCAAAGGCTTGATGGCATCAATCTCTGTGGACATGGTCGTCCAGGAAATCAACCGCTATGCGGATAGTGAATTCAGATATGCCGACAAATCTGATGAGGTGGCC
>JBIHZO010000363.1:0-3951 GCA_044231405.1 Cypionkella sp.
CGGCGTGGGATCAGTGATGCCCGGCGCGTCGTGGAAGGCCAGCGGGTGGGCGCAAAACCCTTTGCGCGCATAGTTGGTGTAGCCATAGCCATAGGGCGAATAGGCCGGAGCATCGGCGTTGCGGCCCATCCACTCGTAAATGCCGATCGGGTCCAGCGTCAGGCAGCGCGGGTCCATCAGGCCGACGATTTCGCGCAGCAACCCCAGAACATGCGCGCCGTCATCGGGTGCTGTCAAATGGTCGGGATGTTCAGCCACGCCGTAGCCAAGGTTTCGAGCCATGCCAAAGAATGTCATCAGCGCGTTGATCGGGATCAGGGCAAAGCCAACCCGCCCGGCGCGGGCCAGATCCAACACCTCGGCCCATAGCTTTGGCGCGTGGTCCAGAAGGTCGGGCCGCAGGCAGGCGACGGGGGTGGCGGTGTCAATCGCCAAGGACCATTGCCGCCCGGCAAAGTTGTACGACGGATGTGACAGCCCGACGGATCCTGCCGCCAGCGCCGCCATTTCCGTGTCCCGCAATCCGTCCAGCGCCAGAAGATTGCCCAGTTTGGCCACTTCGCCGACATGGGGATGGTCGATCACCATCAGGTCATAGGTTTCCGCCATCTCGGAAATCGGTCGGTCGGCGAAGGCCTGCAACGACCGCTTTTCCCAAGTGATTTCCACACCCGGATGCGCGGATGCATATGCGGCAGAGGTCGCAACCATTGGGTCAAATCCGCGGGCGTGGTCCCATGTCATGCCGCGCAACTTAACCACGGGTGGCCTCCTTTCCGGCCATCACGGCGCGGGCCTGTTCGGCAAAGGCGGCGGGGTCGCGGTAAAGCGCGGTCAGCAGGTGTTCGGTATACAGCACCAACTCACCCTCGTCCTTGTAGACCGAATAGCTGACCCGCAGCTTGCCCATCTTTTCGCTGTGCACGACCTTCGAAAGGTTCTCGCGGATGGTGTAAATCGTGTCGCCGATGAACACCGGCTTGATGAACCGCAGGCGGTCATAGCCGTAGGAAAACGAATTCAGACAATTGGTGGCGGCCAGCCCCAGCCCCAATGAGAAGACAAACGCACCTGCGACCAGACGGCGACCGAAGACGCCTTCTTCTACGGCGAAACGCTCATCCGAAACATAGGGGTGGTGGTCCATGACCAATGAGTTGAAGGCCATCGACTCACCTTCGGCAATGGTGCGCCGGATCGACCGGATTTTGTCGCCGATGGCGAAGTCCTCATAAAACCAGTTCTCGGCATTCCACACGGGAATCGCGGCATGCGCCGGAGGAAGGCCCGGTAAATCCCTTGGATGTCTGCCGATTTCCGCCATGTCGTCCCCGTGCTGCATTGCCCGCTGACAAGTGCGGGCCTTAGAACACCAAAGTGCCGTTCTATCTTTCACTTGTCAAATAGAATTTCATATGCGAAAGTTTTTGCAAGGAGGTGCCAATGGAACACCCGCAGTATTTTGAGGATTACAAGACCGGCGCATGCCGCCGCACCCTTGGCCGCACCATCACGGAAACCGATATCGTGGTGCATGCCGGACATTCCGGCGACTTCTTCCCGCATCACATGGATGCAGAGTTCTGCCGCACCCAACCCTTTGGAAAGCCCATCGCGCATGGCACGATGACTTTCGCCATCGGCATCGGGCTGACGGCCACGCAGATCAACCCGCATGCCATGACCTACGGCTATGAGCGGTTGCGCTTTCCCAATCCAGTGTTCGCGGGCGATACCATCCGCACCACTGTGACCGTCGGTCGCAAGGCCGACGACGCAAAACGGCCCAAGCATGGGCAGGTGGTGGAAATCTGCGAAACCCAGAACCAGCACGGCAAGACCGTCATGTATTGCGAGCACATCCTGTTGGTCGCCAAGAGGGTCGAGCCATGATCGAAACCTATGTACAGGACTGGCCCGCCCCAGGTGCACCCAAGCCCATTCTTCTCATTGGCGCGGGCGGGATCGTGCGCGATGCCCACTTGCCAGCCTATGCCAAGGCCGGTTTGCAGGTTCAGGCCGTCACCGATCTTGACGCCAACCGCAGCGCAGCGCTGGCCCGCGATTTCAACATCCCACAGGTCTTTTCCAGCGTGGCAGAAGCGGCGAAGGCGATGGGAACATCGGTCATCTATGACATGGCCGTGCCGCCGGATGCGATCACCCGCATACTGCCGGATTTGCCGGATGGCGCCGCGGTTCTGATCCAGAAGCCAATGGGGGCTGACCTTGTGCAGGCCCGTGCCATTCGTCAAATGTGCCGGGACAAGGAACTCAAGGCCGCTGTCAACTTTCAATTGCGGTTTTCACCGATGATGATGGCAGCGCGACAGGCGGTTGCGGGTGGTCTGATCGGCGATCCTCTTGAGCTGGAGGTGCATCTGAACATCTTCACGCCGTGGCACCTGTTTCCCTTCCTGCTGCCGATGCCGCGGGTCGAATTGCTGGTGCATTCGATCCACTATCTCGACAGCATTCGCGCCGTCTTTGGCACGCCGAAGGGTGTGTTTGCGCGGTCACTGCCCGATCCGCGCGCGCCCGGACTGGCTCAGACGCGCACCTCGGTTCTGCTGGACTATGGCGATCTTCGGCGCGGTGTGATGAGCATCAATCACAATCACCAGGGCGGGCGGCCGTTCCAGTCGGCATGGTTCCGGATCGAGGGGACCGAGGGCGCGATCATGGTCAAGCTGGGCGTCTGTTTCGACTACCCCAACGGCGAGGCGGATGAGTTGTGGTTCTGCCCAAATGGCGGCACATGGGGCAAAGTGCCCCTGACCGGAAGTTGGTTCATCGAGGCCTTCATGGGCCCGATGCGCAACCTGCAACGCTTTGACGCAGGTGAGGACGCAGCCCTGTTTTCGGGGGTGGAAGATGCCTTTCACACCATGGCGCTTGTCGAGGCGTGCTTTACTGCTGCGTCCACGCCCAGCGTCCCTTTGGAGCAGGACTGATCCCGTCAGTTGCGACTGAAGTTCTCTTGCGGCCGGTGTTCCGCCACACCGCCGCCCACGCTTTGGGTCAGGCGTGCAGCGCCGTCGATGGTTGCGACACAGCAATCTGAAAAACTGATCGGATCGCCGAAACGCTCGATATGTGGCACCGTTAATGCGGCGATGGCGTGCCCGGTGTGGCCAATGATGGGCGCTGAAATGTTCACGACACCCTTGACCACAAAGCTGTCGACAATCTCGTGGCCGCGCTTGCGGATATCTGCCAGATCAGACCGCAGCCGCTGTTCCGGCATATCCGCTGGCAAGGGCGAACGCGCAAGCATGTCGGACAGTGCGTCCTCGGTCTGATAGGCCATCATCACGCGCCCTGACGACGCCCGCCACACATTGACCCGCGTGCCCAGACGCACCGACATGACGTGCCGGGCAGGGGGGTCAACCTGCCCGACGATCAAGACTGAATCCTCGGCCAGAACAGCAAGATGCACCGATTGATTGATCTTCTGCGCCAAGTCCCGCATCAACGGTGTGGCAGCGGTGGTCAGCCTGCGGATCAACGGTGTGCGGTGTGAAATCTCGAACATCAGCGTCGTCAAGACATACCGATCTGTCCCCGTGTCAAAGGCGATGTAGCCCCGTTCCTGCAACACCACCAACATGCGGAAAATCTCGGACACAGAACGTCCCAAAGCGCGACCAATCTCGGCCTGCGTCAGCCCAGCCTCTGCCCGCGACAGGTGTTCAAGGATATCAAGACCCTTCTCCAGAGCCGGGGCCGTGTACTTCGGTGTTTTACTGTCCATCATGCCCCCAGCGCATTTCACCCATGAAATAAGACTAACCATTTTGGACAGTCCGTCCATTGCTTAAGTGCTCAATGCTGCGATGTTGGGCACGCAAGCCGATTGGGCCGTGGCCCGATGAGCGCCAAAACCACCATTTGGTCGGCGCGAACTCCCTTTTTATCCGGTTGCCGATCTTGGCCAGACAGAGGTGT
>JBIHZO010000364.1:0-3949 GCA_044231405.1 Cypionkella sp.
CCCACCATGGCGGTTGCGACCGCGGAAATCGCGTTCGACACCGTCGCATTGATGCGGCTGGACGAAAGGGCCTCAACGCTGACCCCTCCGGCGACATCGGCCAGGTCCAGAACCTGCGACCTGACGATCTGCGCTGTGGCTCCGGCCCCCGGAATGGCCTCCAGCGAGGACAGGATCGGATCGCCGATCAGCACGTCCAGCGCATTGTAAAGCACATTGGACGCATTCCAGCCGATCGAGTTAAACGCCAGAGTGATACCCACGCCGTCTTGCCCGGCTTCGGTGTTGGAAATCACGCGGGCGTCCAGCACCGCGCCTTGATCTGCGGTCACGGCCACATCGCCGCCGCGCATCACCATGCTGTCCAAGATCGAGGCCAAGGCCGAATTGCGCACAAGGTTGGTCGCGATCTGGCCATTGACAGCCAAAGACGTCCCGGAACCCCAAGCGCTGCCCCCAGACGATTGCACCGTCGCGTCAAGCCGCGCTATAAGAGCTGCCTTCGACACCGCGCTGACCGTGACATCGGCCCCGGCCTGAATGCCAACATGGTCGACCAGCGCCGTCGCCCCGGCCTTGACATCGTTCAACACCACTATTGCGCCAATGGCGCGCGAATTGGAATCCGAAAGGTTGCCCATCGACGGGAACAGCATACCCACCGCGTCGATATTGCCATTGATGCGTGCCCATTTGGACACATCGGACAAATCGGCATAGGTCAGACCAGACATATCCTTGGTTCCGTCGATTCCCGAATAACGATACACCGAACCAGCCGAGATGACATTTGCCGAGTTGCCCGGATCGACCATAGAAGCATCGATATAAATCAGATCTCCGTTCGCAACCGATTGTGTGCCCGACTGGGTGGTAAACGAATAGCTCTTGGCCGCCAACGCCAAGGCAAAATCACGCACGGCGTTCAGGTTGCTTGCCACCACTGAAGAGGCGGCGATCGAAGTGTAAGCCCGGATATTTGCCGTATCCGTCGCGCTGACCGTCACATCACCCGTCTGTGCCGTCACATAATCCGCCGCTGCAACCGGGCTGATCAGGTTGAGCGCTCGCTCGATCTTGGCGGTTGTCGCGCTTGCAATTCGGTTGGAACTGAGGATCCCGCCCCCCGCAATACCGGCGTTGCTGAAAGGGTCACCGACAGCAGACGCAAAGGAAGGCAGGCTGTTCTTGGCCGTCGCTGTTTCGTTGCCCACCACCGAGTCGATCAGGTTGACCCGCGACAACTCCACCGCACCCGAAGCTGTCAGCTCGGCGCGCCACGTGGTGCCAACCTCATCCGACAAAAGCCAAATCTGCGCCGGAACAAGGGCTTCGACCGAGAGATCCCCCTCATACGTCAGATGGAGCGTCGTCAAAGCCGCCTGTAGCGCCGTTTCTGCGGCAGTGACGCGCACTTCGTCCCGGTTGCCTTCGATGTCCGGCACCATGTCATCAAACATCTGCGCAGTCACATCAAGCAGGCTCAGATCCGAGCTGATCACCTCGCGGGTATCGGCAATGACACTGACAGAGCCATAGGCCGTGACCTTGCTGTCACGGATCAATGCATTCGCACCAACCGGGGTTTCGGTTGCGGTAAAGCCCGACCCCAACAGCGCATCCGCCGCCATCGCAAAGACATTGCCACCGTCGACACCAACTGCGTTGAAGGCCATGACGAGGCCAACCGAAGAGCCGGATGAGGTGACTTTCGAGGTCACCGAAGCGGTGACAATCGCTGTGTTGCGGGCCAGCACAGCGACATCCCCGGCAGATGACAGGACCGTGCTGCGTAAAATTGTCGCATCCGCCGCACTGAGCAGCGTGTTGCTGGCGATGATCGCCCCAACCGCCGCAGCGCTTCCGCCGACCGCCGACACCTCAGACGATTCCCGAGCGGTCAGTGTCGCATTTTCAAAGGCGCGCACGGCAACGGTTCCCGCAGCCGTCACGGTCCCGTCCAGCACTTGGGCCTGCGCCCCAGCCTCGCTCCGATTGCGTGAGATCAGCGCCGCAACCGAGGTCGTCTGCGTCGGCGTCACCAACTTGGCAATGCTATTGGCAAGGCTCGCCGCCGCCGCAGTCGCCGAGGTCACTTCCCGCCAAAGGCCCAGATCGGCGAAGATGTCGATGTCACCAAGATCAACCCCGACTGCGCTGTCGCCCAGAAACTTGAAAAGCTTGCCTTCCAGCTCGTCGCCATTCGACCCCATATAGACCATATCGCCAAAGGCGAGCGATTTGATGCCCGAAAAGGTTGTGAACTCGTAGCGGTTCATGATGTTGTCGATCACGCTGCCAAGGGCGCCAACGCCCAGACTGCCCGACCCCGACGCGCTGGTGACAAGCAAAGTGCGCGACGTCAAATGGGTCTCGTCATGGGCCTCAACCGTCACACCGCCCGTCGTCGCGGTCACGGTTTTGCCGCCTGACAGATCAACCGTGGCCCGCGCCTTGCCTGCAAGGCTGTTCGACGCCATCACACCGCTGGCCGCCGCGCCACCCGCTGCGAGAACTTCCGACGTTGCCGCCGCGCCGACATCCGAGGTGATAAGCGCATTCAGGCGCGAGTCATTCGTGGCCGTCACCACAACTGAGCCTGCCGTCAGGTTGGACCCTGTCACTTCGGCCACAGCGCCATCAGCCTGCGGGCTGGTGCCGCTCGAGCCCGCCAACGTGTCCCAAGTGGCGGCGAACAGATCGGTCGGCGCGTAGCCCACACTGTTGATCGCAACCACAATAGCGCCGCCAGCCTGATCGCTGGACAATCCGTTTTTCACTGTGGCATCAAGTGCGATGCTGTTGTTGGCGGTCAGCGTCAAGGCACCGGTTGCGAAGACGTTGCTGTCCGCGATCCGGGCCGTGGCGGTTCCCTGCACAGAGTTCATGACGATCATACCGCCAATTGCCAAGCTCATGCCCGCGCCGGTCACACCGCTGGTGCCCTTGCTGACCACGGCCACATCCGACAGGCTGGTCAAGCTGCCCGCCTGAACCGCCGAAACCGTCAGCGCCCCCGAAGCCTGTCCCACTGTACCGATATTTGTCTTGAGAACCTCTGCCGTGGTGTCGCCCGTCACGTCATTGCGCACGACAAGCCCGCCAAAGGCGGTCGAGGTCGAGGCGGCAAGGTTCAGCCCCGCGGGAATGATCGAAGTGTCCAGTTCTTCGCGCCAAAGATCCTTATTGGTAAAGTCAGTGTTTTTCAGGTCAAGATAACCGGTTTGACCGAAATACCTGTAGACGGATCCCTCTGTCCCGCGCCCCAACGCGTCGGTTGCCTTGCCATCCTTATAGGTTGGCAACAACTGCACGCGGTCGCCAAACGTGACCTCCTGCAAGCCTGCCGGAACTTCAACCAGCGAAAAGACATCGGCGCCGGTAAAGGTCTTGCCACCCGCACCGGTCGTGCGGAAATCGGCCGACACCAGAAGGCCGATCAGATTGTTGGCCCAGCTTGCCCCACCATCACTGGCCGCCATCGACGAAGAATAAACCCGCGCATTGGCCGCAATGCTGGCCGTGTTTGACGCCGTCACCACGACGCCCGTCGCCGCATGAACCGTCTTGGCTGTCGCCGTCGATTCCAGCACCGCCCGCACCGAACTGGCAATCTTTGTCGACGAAATCACAAACCCGATCGCCGAACTCGTCTGCATGCCGAATGGCATCACCGAGGCATTGGTCACAATGTTCGACACGGTTGCGTTGAACATGCCGGTATCACTGGCCGCAATCCTCAGCGTCGCACCCGAAGTGACGTTCGAATTCTGAACCCGCGCCAGAACGGTGTAGTTCTCCTCCACGATCCCCCAGTTGAGACCAAATATGGCGCTGATGGTCTGCGCAGCAATGTCGTTCACGTCATAGCCCACATAGTTCTGGGCAATGGAAAATCCGGCCGCGGCACCCGATCCACCAGATTGCAGAACGGCCGCGACGGTGCGCG
>JBIHZO010000365.1:0-3947 GCA_044231405.1 Cypionkella sp.
CGGTGATCGCAATGTTGCGCCCCTGCCGAATGTCACCGGGGGGGCGTTTCACGGGTTCCGTCAGTCCGGCCGCATGGCAAGTAAGGCGCAGCGCTGTCAAACCGTGGTGCCGTTTTCGCGCAGAACAGTCGGCCGTGCCAAGGCGATTGCAACGGCCACAGCCCGGCTGGAAACAGCCTTCGCTGTCAGGGATCATGGCGCGTTCTGATCTGAATTCTGGACAGGCCCGATCGTCCGTCAAACGGACCGGGAATTGCAGGCCAAAGTAACCATTTTGCGACGCCAGTTGTCGCAGACCGGTCAGGAAACGCGCCCGGCTCGGGCTATCGCTGATGCGCTGACAGCGGAGGGCCCATGCACGACACCGATTACATCATCGTAGGTTCTGGCTCGGCCGGTTCGGTGCTGGCCGACCAACTGACGGCAAGCGGCAAGCACAAGGTCACGGTGCTGGAGGCGGGCGGCACGGACCGGCGGTTTTATGTGCATCTGCCCCTGGGCTACGGCAAGCTGTTTTACGATCCGGCGGTGAACTGGATGTATGCGACCGAACCCGATCCGGGTCTGGCGGGTGCGCGCGACCACTGGCCGCGCGGCAAGCTTTTGGGCGGGTCATCGTCGATCAATGCCATGGTTTATATTCGCGGCCACCGGGCGGATTACGACGAATGGGGCGCGCAGAATCCGGGCTGGGGATGGGACGACTGTCTTGCCGCCTATAGGGCCATGGAGGACACCGAGGCGGGCGGCGATGAGTGGCGTGGCAAGGGCGGGCCGCTGTTCATCAGCGAAAACCGCAAGGGGCTGCACTGGATTGTCGAGGATTACATCAAGGCCTGCGGTCAGGCCGGGTTGCCCTACAACCCCGATTTCAATGGCGCCGAGCAAGAGGGCGCGGGCACCTATCAGATGACGATCAAGAACGCCCGCCGCAATTCGGCGGCGCGGGCGTTCCTGCGGCCCGCAATGAAGCGCAAAAACCTGCGGGTGATCACACGCGCGCAGGTGACAAGGGTGCTGTTTGAAGGGCGGCGCGCGGTCGGCGTGGAATATGTGCAGGACGGGCGGCGGGTGGAGTTGCGCTGCAACGCCGAGGTGATCCTGTCAGGCGGGGCGATCAACTCGCCGCAGTTGCTGCAACTGTCGGGCGTGGGTCCGGGGGCGCTGCTGCAGGGCCATGGCATTGGGGTGGTGCAGGACAACAGCAATGTCGGCGACCATCTGAGCGACCATCAGGGCATCAACTACACCTGGCGGATGAAGGTGCCGACCTACAACGACCTGTTGCGCCCGTGGTGGGGCAAGTTGTTCGTGGGCATGCAGTATTTTCTGACCGGGGGCGGGCCGCTGGCCAAATCGATCAACCATGGCGGCGGGTTCTTCCGCACCGCGCCCGATCTGGACCGCCCGAACATGCAGCTTTATCTGCAGGCGTTTTCGACCCTGCTGCCGCGCGCGGGTGAGCGGCCTTTGCTGACACCTGATCCCTTCCCGGGTCTGTCAATCGGGCTGTCAAATTGCCGTCCAACGTCGCGTGGGCATATCAGGATCGGGTCACCCGATCCTTTGGCGCATCCGGTGATCACGGCAAATGCGTTCTCGACCAACCATGACGTGCAGGAAATGCTGGCGGCGGTGAAATACCTGCGCCACATCGCGGCGCAACCGGCTTTGGCGGCGCTGATCGCCGAGGAACTGCGCCCGGGCCCGGTGGTGCAGTCGGACGCCGATCTGATTGCGGATTTCCGGGCGCGGTCGGGGACGGTTTATCACCCCAGTTGCACAGCGCGGATGGGGGCGGACGCGGCCATGTCGGTGGTGGATGCCCGTCTCCGGGTGCATGGGGTGGCGGGGCTGCGGGTGATTGATGCCAGCGCCTTTCCCAATCTGATTGCTGGCAACACCAACGCGCCCGCGATGCTGATGGGCTGGAAAGGTGCCGAGATGGTGCTGCAGGACGCCACCTGAACGGTGGTGCCGCCGCGCCCCCCATCGAGGGGGACTTTGGCGGCGCTGCCGCGGAACGGTGTTGGATGGCGTGCCAGGGGGAGGTGGGGGCCTCCGGCGGGGATATTTGAGCCAATGTGAAACGCAGTTTCTCTTGGTTCAAACATCCTCTGCGGAGCCTTCGCCAGCGCCGCCGCGCGGCGGTTCGGAACCGGGGCAGGCGGCGTGTTTGGGGGATTGCCAATCCCCGGTCACGCGCCGCACCCGGATCACTCGCCGCGCGGGAAACGTTTGTTTTCCTCCAGCAGGTTCAGGTCCATGTGGTTGCGCATATAGCGTTCGGACGCTGCGCGCAGGGGTTGGTGATCCCAGGGATAGTAGGCCCCGTTGCGCAGCGCCTGATACACCACCCAGCGGCGGGCCTGGGATTGGCGGACTTCGGCGTCATAGGCCGGGAGGTCCCAGCGCTGGGCGGTCAGGCGTTGGAAATGGGCCAGCACCTCTGCGGCGCGGGGGTCGGCGGCGAGGTTTTCAACCTCATCGGGGTCGGCGGCGAGGTCATAGAGTTGATCGGGATCGGCGGGGCAGTGGATGTATTTCCATGCCCCCAGCCGCAGCGCAACCATCGGGGTGATGCTGCCTTCGGCGGCGTATTCCATTGCGACAGGGGTGCTGCGCGGGGTGCCTTTGGCCAGCGGGACAAGGCTTTCGCCATCGGTCCATGGCATCACCTCTTCCATCGAGACCCCGGCCAGATCGCACAGCGTTGGCGTCAGGTCGATGGTCGATACCGCAGTTTGCTCCAGATGCGGCTGCAGGCCTGGCGCGCAAATCATCAAAGGGACGCGGGCGGACCCTTCGAAGAAGTTCATCTTGAACCACAGACCCTTGCGGCCCAGCATTTCGCCGTGGTCCGAGACGAAGACGATGATCGCCTCTTGCCGTGTCGCCTCCAGCGTGGCCAGAATCTCGCCAATCTTGTCGTCCACATAGGAAATATTGGCGAAATAGCCTTGCCGCGCGCGGCGGATATGGTCGGGCGTTACCTCCAGCCCACGCCAATCGCAGGCGTCCATCAGGCGTTTGGAATGCGGGTCCATGTCCTCGTAGGCCATGGGTGCGGGTGGCTCCAGTTCCGGGATGTCATTGTAAAGCTTCCAGTATTTCGCGCGGGCGACGAAAGGGTCATGTGGGTGGGTGAAGCTGGCGGTCAGGCACCACGGGCGATTGTCCAGCCCGCGTGAGAGGTCATAGATTTTCTGCACCGCCTGATGGCAGACGTCATCGTCATATTCCAGCTGGTTGGTGATTTCCGCCACACCCGCGCCCGTCACCGAGCCAAGGTTGTGATACCACCAGTCGATCCGTTCCCCCGGCTTGCGGTAATCCGGGGTCCAGCCGAAATCGGCGGGGTAGATGTCGGTGGTCAGACGGTCTTCGAAGCCGTGCAACTGATCGGGGCCGACAAAGTGCATCTTGCCCGACAGCGCCGTGTAATATCCGGCGCGGCGCAGGTGGTGGGCATAGGTCGGAATATCCGAGGCGAATTCGGCCGCGTTGTCATAGACGCGGGTGCGGCGGGGCAATGCGCCCGACATGAACGCTGCCCGGGCCGGCGCACAGAGCGGCGAGGCGGTGTAGGCATTGCCAAAGCGCACCGACCGCGCCGCAAGTTTGCGCAGGTTGGGCGCGTGCAGAAACCCGGCGGGGCCATCATCAAACAAGGTGCCGGTCAGCTGGTCGACCATCAGGATCAGGATGTTCGGGCGGGATGTCATGGGCGATGCTCCTTCTTTGGCCCAGCTTAGGCGCGGATGGGCGGCGCGAACAGAGGCGGATGCAGTGCAATGAGGCCGGAAATGTGATCCGGGTGGGCGGGCTGCAGGTTTCAGCGGCGTAAAGCGGTCGCGGCTGCGCCGAAGGGGCGAAAGACCGCCGATTTTGTCGCATTCATGATGCAAAGCGGCGGTAATCTGGCAGGGGCTGGGCGCATTGCGTTG
>JBIHZO010000366.1:0-3945 GCA_044231405.1 Cypionkella sp.
ATGCGCTGACACTTTCGGTGGCGGCGCATGTGGGTGTTTTGCAGGAGCGCGGGCGATGACGGAAAAAACAGTGGCCGAGATGTCGTTTGAAGAGGCGATGGCGGCGCTTGAAACCGTTGTCACGCAACTGGAGCGCGGCGAAGTGGCGCTGGAACAATCCATTGCGCTTTACGAACGCGGCGCGGCGCTGAAGGCCCATTGCGCCGCCAAACTGAAATCAGCCGAGGAAAAGGTCGAACTGATCCGCGTACAAGAAGGCCGCGCCGTGGGCACAACCCCGGTGGAGGGGCTGTAGTGCCCAAGACGTTTCATCCGATGCAGCAATTCATTGCCCTGCCCGCCAACACCTTGGACGCGCTTGGCTTTGATCAGACGATGGACAAGGCCCGCAAGACTGTGGTTTGGCAAATGACCTTGGCGCTTGCAGGCCTGTCCGGCCCGCTGCCCGAGGCCATGCTTTACGCCACCAAGGGCGGCAAAGGCTTGCGCGCCTTTCTGGTCCTGGAATCCGCCCGTATCCACGGCATTTATCCCAAAGCCGCCGCCCCCGCCGCCGCCGCGATAGAGGCGGTGCACGCCTATTCCCTGATCCATGACGATCTGCCCTGCATGGATGATGACGATGTTCGGCGGGGCCTGCCGACGGTGCACCGCAAATGGGATGAAGCCACGGCCGTTCTGGCGGGCGACGCTTTGCAGGCCTTGGCGTTCGAACTTATCAGCAACGCCGACTGCCCTGCGGAGCAACGTTTGACGCTGATCAGAACCTTGGCGCAGGCTGCGGGCGCACGCGGTATGGTGGGCGGGCAGATGGCCGACATTGCTGCGGAAACTGCCGAAATGCCGCTGAATTTGGCGCAGATTACCGCGCTGCAAGCGGGCAAAACCGGGGCGCTGATCACTTGGTCGGCCATGGCTGGCCCGCGTATGGCTGGCGCTGATCCAACGGCATTGCAGAAATACGGCGATTGTCTTGGCCTTGCCTTTCAGATCGCCGACGACATTCTGGACGTGACCGGGGACGCCGCCAAGGCTGGCAAGCGCCTGCAAAAGGATGCTGACGCCGGAAAGGCGACCTTCGTTTCCCTGCTGGGCCTTGATGCTGCCCGCGCCCGCGCCAAATCCTTGACGGATGAGGCCTGCGACCACCTGACCCCCTATGGTTCGGCGGCGCAAAACTTGATTGACTGCGCCCGTTTCGTTATCGCTCGGGAAAGCTGACGCCGGAGGGGCGAATGACTGACAGACCCAAAACGCCAATGCTGGACCGCGTGACCGTGCCCGCAGACATGAAATCACTGTCAGACCGCGATTTGCGGCAGTTGGCGGATGAGTTGCGGGCCGAGACGATTTCGGCGGTCTCGGTGACGGGCGGCCATCTGGGCGCGGGTCTGGGCGTGGTGGAACTGACCGTCGCGCTGCATGCCGTGTTTCATGCGCCGCGCGACAAGATCATCTGGGACGTCGGGCACCAATGCTATCCGCATAAAATCCTGACCGGGCGGCGCGACCGCATCCGCACGTTGCGCACCGAAAACGGCTTGTCCGGTTTCACCAAGCGCAGCGAGTCGCCCTACGATCCTTTTGGCGCAGCGCACAGTTCCACGTCGATTTCGGCGGCTCTGGGCTTTGCCATGGCCGCCGAACTGGGCGGCGATCCAGGCGATGCGATTGCGGTGATCGGCGATGGGTCGATGAGCGCCGGCATGGCGTTTGAGGCGATGAACAACGCGGGGCATTTGAAAAAGCGGCTGTTTGTCATCCTGAACGACAATGAAATGTCGATCGCCCCGCCGGTGGGGGCGCTGTCGGCCTATTTGTCGCGGATGTACGCGGGCGAGCCGTTTCAGGATTTGAAATCGGCGGCGAAGGGGATGGTGTCCCTGCTGCCCGAGCCGTTCCAGGAAGGCGCGCGGCGGGCCAAAGAGATGCTGAAGGGCTTGGCCGTGGGCGGCACCCTGTTTGAAGAACTTGGATTTTCCTATGTCGGGCCGATTGACGGTCATGATCTGGAGCAGTTGTTGCCGGTTCTGCGCACGGCACAGGCGCGTGCGACCGGGCCGATGCTGATCCATGTGCTGACCAAAAAGGGCAAGGGCTATGCCCCGGCGGAGGCTGCGCGCGACAAGGGCCATGCGACGGGCAAGTTTGACGTGTTGACAGGCGTGCAAGCGAAGGCGTCATCGAACGCGCCCAGCTATACCAAGGTGTTCGCGCAGGCCTTGGTGCAGCAGGCCGAAACCGATGACAAGATTGTAGCGGTGACAGCGGCGATGCCCGATGGCACCGGGCTTGATCTGTTCGCGGGCCGTTTCCCCAAACGCTGCTTTGACGTGGGCATTGCCGAACAGCACGCGGTGACGTTCTCGGCGGGTTTGGCGGCTGGCGGGATGAAACCGTTCTGCACGATTTATTCGACCTTCCTGCAGCGCGGCTATGATCAGGTGGTGCATGACGTCGCGATTCAGCGCCTGCCTGTCCGCTTTGCGATCGACCGGGCTGGACTGGTCGGGGCCGATGGCGCGACGCATGCGGGGTCTTTTGACGTGGCGTTTCTGTCCAACTTGCCCGGTTTCGTGGTGATGGCGGCCGCGGATGAGGCCGAACTGGTCCACATGGTCGCCACTGCCGTTGCCCACAATGACGGCCCCATCGCCTTCCGCTATCCGCGCGGTGAAGGCACGGGGGTAGAGATGCCCGCACGCGGTGTGCCGCTGGAAATCGGCCGCGGCCGGATGATCCAGCAAGGCAGCCGCGTGGCGCTGTTGTCCTTTGGCACCCGGCTTTCGGAAGTGCAAAAAGCGGCCGAGGCCTTGGCCGCGCGGGGCCTGACGCCGACCATCGCCGACGCCCGTTTCGCCAAACCGCTGGATCGCGATCTGATCTTGGGCCTTGCCCGCAGCCATGAGGCGCTGATCACGATAGAAGAAGGCGCTATCGGCGGCTTCGGCAGCCATGTTGCGCAGTTGTTGGCCGATGAGGGCGTGTTCGACCACGGACTGAAGTACCGCTCGATGGTGCTGCCGGACACCTTCATCGACCACGCCTCACCCGAAGCCATGTACCGCAGCGCCGGCATGGACGCAGCCCAGATCGAGGCGAAGGTGCTGGAGGTCTTGGGTGTGGCGGTGGTGGGGATGCGGGCTTGATTGAGGGTGGAAAGACCCAAGCGGACCAAAGTTCCGAGTACCATACTACCTTTGCATCGACAGCTTGCGCTTCGTTTCTGGCGGCGGTCCTGATGGGAGCGATGTCTGCGGCCTATCAAGTGTGCAATCCGTAAGGAATGACCAAACCTGCGGGGTTTGCCGTTCCTTCACTTGTCGTGTTTGCACTTACCATTGGGTTTTTCATCCTCCAAGCCAACGGCAATGGGACGTACATTGGTGGCGATGTGCCACTATGGGTCGATGGCACATTTATACAATTCTGCCTTCTTATCGCAGTTCGCACAGCGTCGATCATCGGCCTGATGGGTGCAGGCGTTGCCTTGTTCATCTGGAAAGTCGCTTATCGCCGAAAGCCGCAGCCTTCGACGACAAGCGAGCAGGCGGTCTTTAACCCTGAGTAATTTCAATTGCGCGGTCGCCTCGGCACTGATCTGCCAGTAAACAAAGCCCAAAAAACGCCACGCCAAGAGTGATATGCATGGCGGACAGTTTCAGGCTTTGCGCCACGCCAATCTCGGTGCGGCCCTTGTTGAGCAGGCCAAGCACCAGCAGTGCGACAACCAATGTGATGAAAGCTTGCGGCATCCAAAGCGGGGTTCCCAAGATAAATGTCAGCAGTTGCATTCAAGACCTTTGTCATGTTCACACAGACGACAGAGCTCAGCCAAATGGTCCGGGTCTGATAGCGAGCGCGCTCGATGTGGCCAACATTACGATCTTTGATCAGAGGGGCGTAGTCCGCATGTGTTGGATATGGACGGGATGCCGGGTTTCG
>JBIHZO010000367.1:0-3944 GCA_044231405.1 Cypionkella sp.
GGGGGAACCCTACCGTGGGTTCGAATCCCACCGCTTCCGCCACTCCTTGCCCCTGTCTGCCAATCTGATGTGTTGCGGTTGGTTTTGTGCGGCGATGCAAGGCGTGCGCTTGGCGGTCAGATTTGATGGAAAGACCGGGCCGAGCGGTTGCGGCCACTCTGACATGTTTTGGATCTGGCCAGATCAGGGTGCCGGTGCGAACAGGGGGCCAATCGCGGTTTGCCGGAACGTGCTGTCGACGCGGTCCAGAAACAGCGCGTGCAGATTGAGCGTGCGGGCCAGTTCAGCCCCCCGTGCGCTGCCCATCACCATCAGTGCCGTGGCCCAGGCATCGGCCAGCATGCAGGTTTCGGCCGCGACGGTGACCGAGGCCGGGCCTTCATTCAACGGGCCGCCGCGGGTGATGTCCATGGTGTGCGACAGGCGGCGGCTGCCGACCTCGATCCAGTGGCGGTAGTCGCCCGAGGTGGCGACAGCGGCATTTTCCAGTGACAAGATGGCCTCGGGTGCGCGTTGGCCATAGTCGGGGCGCTCGACCGCGATGGACCATGGCATGCCATCCGGCTGGGTGCCTATGGCGCGCAACTCGCCGTCCAACCCGGCCAAGGCGTTTTCCACGCCATGGGTGGCCAGAACCGCGATCATCTGATCCACGGCAAAGCCTTTGGCGATGCCGTTCAGGTCGATCTGGATGGGTGCGCGTTTGCGCAGGGTGCCGTCGGTGCTGTTCACCTCGATGATCTGGTCGGCGCGGGGGCGGGGTTTGTTGATCAGATCGCGGACGGCGGCCACATCGGCCTGCGCCGCGCCAAAGCCCCAGGCCGTGACCAGATCGCCAAGTCCGATGTCAAACGCGCCACCTGATGCGGCCCCGACCACCAGACCCGCAGAGATCACGTGCAGCAGTTCGGGCGGCAGGGGCAGCCATGCCCCGACCGGGGCGGCGTTCAGGCGGGACAGGTCGCTGTCAGGCTTCCAGGTCGACATTTGCCGGTCCACCGTTGCCACACAGGCGGCAAGATCGGCGTGCAGGGCGGTCACATCAGGCGCGGAACTGTAGGCCACCGCCGTCCAGCGGGTGCCCATGACGGGGCCGTTCAGGCTGTGGCGGATTGGGGCACCATGTGCCAGATCAGTAGACGTCTTCGGCATAGCGTCCCTCGGCTTTCATCATCGCGGGGGTCAGGCCCTGGGGGGCCAGCACCTCGGTCAGGGCTGCGGCAACGCCTGCGGCCATGTCGCGGCCACCACAGACCAGCACCTGCGCGCCGCCCTCGATCAGTTTGGCGATGCGGGTGGCATCCTTGCGCAGGGCGTCTTGAACATAGGCGCGAGTGGCGGTGCGGGAAAACGCGGTATTGACCGAGGTCAGGCGCTGTTCGGCCTGCCATTGCTGCAATTCCTCGCCAAACAGCAGGTCGGAATTGGGATGCCGCGCGCCGTAATACAGGTGCATGGCGCGGCCGGGGCGGTTGGCGCGGGCAAAGCCTGCCAAGGGGCCAATGCCGGTGCCTGCGCCGATCAGGATCACCGGAGCGGTGCCACGGGCCGGGCGGAAATCGGGATTGGCGCGGATGAAGGCTTGCATCGTGTCACCCGGTTGCAGGTCCAAAAGCTGCGCCGAACACAGGCCGCCCGGATGCTTGCGCACGCAGATCTCGACAAAGCCATCGGTGGTGGCGGAGGCCAGCGAGTAAAGCCGAGGCACGGTGGACCCTGTCGGCACGATCCCCAGCAGATCGCCGGCGGCAAAGCGGGCAAGACCGCGTCCGCGCAGCCGGTCCAGCCAGCCGGTGACAGGCAAGGCAAAGCGCAGGATCGCGGTGGGGGTCTGCATATCCGCGCCATAATCGCGGCGGGAGATCAGGGTCAGCGCCTGACTGCGCGGCAGAACCGGCTGATGCGCCAGCGTCAGATCATGGTCCAGCGCTTGGCCCAGCGCATGGCCCCAGCGCGCGAAATCCTGCGGTGACTGGCGGTCAACGGTGTCCATCGGCAGCAGGGATTGCCAGCCCTTGGCGGTGGCCGCGTCGGTGATCGCTGTCGCATAGGCGCAGAAGGCCGGGAACTGGCGATCACCAAAGCCCAGCACCGCCAGCCGCGCCTTTGGGGCGATTGGCATCGCGGCCATACGACCCAGAAAACCGCGTGCGGAATCGGGCGCGTCACCGTTGCCATAGGTCGCGGCCAGGATGATGACCTGAGCGGCCTGGCCATAGGTTTCGGGCGCAAAGCGCGCCAGAGGGGCGGCGTGAACCCTGTGACCCGCGGCGGTCAGCGCTGCGTGCAGGGTGGCCGCAAAGCCCCAAGTGGTGCCACCTTCGGAGCCGACCAGCAGGATCGTATCTGCGCGGGCCGCCGGTTGGTTGCCCACCAGACGCGGCCGGGCCTGACGTGCACGCCACCACATCGCGGCACCAGTATAGGCCATCATGGGGGCTGCCAAAGCGCTGGCCCCAAGGAGCAGGCCCAGCGCCCAGGCCCAGGACCCCTGCCCGGTGTGCAGCATGTAGACCGTCTCTGTCACTTGTTGCAACAGGCTGGGGGCCAAGGCGTCGAGCACTGCGCCGGTGCCTTGGTCCAGATAGGCTTCGCCGGCACGGCTGGTCAGGGTGTAGGCGTCGGTTTCATCGTTGGGGTAGGGGAAGGTCAGCTCGCGCAGATCCGCCACGGCGGTGGTTTGCAGGGTGGGAATGTCGGCGGGCGAGATGCCCATCTGGCCGCTGACGGTGTCAGGGATGCCTGTCAGGGCGGCGGGTTCGGGAATAAGGCTGAACGTGGTGGCCACCATGAAAAGCGCGGTCAGCGCCGACAGCAAAAGACCCGGAACGGCCAGTCGCGCCAGTTCGACATGCAATCGCCCGGCCACCGGGCCACGCAGTCGGGTGAAGAACCTGCGCCAGCCGCCCACCCGGCGCGCCACCAGAAACACCCCCGACAGCGACAGCGCCAGCATCGCCGCCGCAGCAGCAGCGGCCGCGAGGCGGCCGATATCATCCAGCAACAAGCTGCGGTGCAGATTGGTCAGCCAGCGCAGCACGGTGGACTGCGTTTCCACCGACAGGGCCTTGCCGGTCGCCGGATCGATCACCACTGTCGCCGGTTGGTCGTTGTCATAATAGAACGCCGTGATCGCACCCGATGGCGCGCGGTGCAGCTGTTCGACCGAAGGAAACTCTGCCAGCACCCGCGCGGCCAGAGTGGCCACCGACAGGTTGCCTTCGACCTGTGCGGGCGCTTGCAGCCGCTCCCACGCGGGCATCACCGACAAGGCGGCCCCGGTCAGGGTCAGCACCACGATCAGCACGGCCGCGATCAGGCCCGGGAATTTATGCAAGGAACGCAACATATCGGCACTTTCGCTATGAGAGGCGGCGCGGGTCTGCCCCGCACCGCCGGTGGTGTGGGTCACATGCCGTAGGTGAAATCAGCGATGTAGCGGCCACCGCTGACGGCTTGGCCAGCGCCTGCCGAGGTCAGTGGCACCACAATTTCCGACGGGCTGTCGCGCATGTCTTCCACTGCAGCGTCAATGTGCAGCTGATAGCCGGCGTCGATCATCACGTCGGCGAGGTCCAGAGTGACTTCCAGGCTGCGGCCTTGGCCCACGCTGGCACCGGTGATGCCATCCACTTCGGCGCGATCGCCGCCGGTTGCGGCATACCAATCGCTCATGTGTTTGTAATATTTTGACTTTCCACCCGCCATCCACAGGCTGCCCTGATAAACACCAGCCGCGTCGGTGACATAGATCGCCAGATAGGCGCCGTCACCGCCGTAAGATTTCATGTTGACCGTCATGGACACGGGCCGCGCCTGTGCCAAACCCGGGGCAATCAGGGCGGTGGTCAAAGCAAGAGCTGTCAAAAGGCGTTTCATCGGGAGGTCTCCGTATTGGGGTCCGCGGGTTGGGCAGCAAGGCGCTTGCCTGACCGACAGACCCG
>JBIHZO010000369.1:0-3941 GCA_044231405.1 Cypionkella sp.
GGACTATGCCGATTACATCGTCAACCACATCCGCCGCCCCGGAGTGGGGCCTCTGATCGGTTATCGCGGCGATGGCACGGCGGTGGGGCGCGGCGATGCAAACCCTGACCAGATGGCGCGATATATCGAGAACGGCGGGTTCTATCAGGCGCATGTGCCTGCCGAAGGCGCGTTCTACAAGCCGTGGAACACAGCCTACCAGGATTGGGCGGTCAAGACCTCGCTGTATGAAACGCCGCAACCCTATCTGTTCACGATATGGTCAGAGCCGATGCGCAAGTTTCAGATGGCGGCCGAAGGGCTTGGTCCATATCGCCCGCCTGTACATCTGTGCAGCCAGTTGCGGCAGGCGATGGACCCGCTGCCGATCTGGTACTCGCCGTTCGTCGAGGATGGTTTCACCGTGCACGCGCTGACCCAGCGCCCGATGGATATGTACCATTCGTGGGGCAGCCAGAACGCTTGGTTGCGGCAGATACGGGGCAAGAACTTCCTCTATGTGCCCACGAAAATATGGACAGAACAAGGGTTCAAGGCGGGGGATTATGCTCGGGTGACGTCGTCCAACGGCGAAATCGTCGTGCCCGTCGCCCATATGGCGGCGCTGAATTCAAATACGGTCTGGACGTGGAACGCGATTGGCAAGCGCAAGGGTGCTTGGGCGCTGGACGACGGCGCGAGCGAGGCAAATGAAGGGTTTTTGCTCAATCACCTGATATCAGAATTGAAGCCGGGACCCGGCCGGATCGCGAATTCTGATCCAGTGACAGGGCAGGCGGCCTGGTTTGACCTTCGGGTGAAAATTGAGCGCGTGGAGCCACGGACGCAATCGGAACCCGCCCTGCCGCCGATCCCCCGTGTGGTGGCAAAAGGAAAGGATCGCGCATGACCTGTCTTCCGGTTCACACCCAGAAAAAGCTGGGCCTCGCGATTGATCTGGACACTTGCGTCGGCTGTCAGGCCTGCGTCACCGCTTGCAAGGGGTGGAATGATCAGGGCTATGGGGTGCCGCTTTCGGATCAAAACCCTTTTGGCGCAGAGCCTTCCGGGACATTCTTGAACAGAGTTCACAGCTATGCAGTGCAACCCCTTGATTCGCCGGCGCAAACGATCAACTTTCCTCGGTCCTGCCTGCATTGCGAAGACGCGCCCTGTGTCACTGTGTGCCCCACCGGCGCCAGCTACAAGCGCGTCGAGGATGGCATTGTTCTGGTGAACGAAGATGCCTGCATTGGTTGCGGTTTGTGCGCTTGGGCCTGCCCATATGGCGCGCGCGAAATGGATGCGGCGGCGGGTGTGATGAAGAAATGCACCCTCTGCGTCGACCGGATTTACAACGAAAACCTGCCCGAAGAAGACCGTGAACCCGCCTGTGTGCGCGGTTGCCCCACCGGAGCGCGGCATTTCGGAGATTTCGCCGACCCTGACAGCAAGGTCAGCCAGCTGAGTGCGGCGCGCGGCGGCTATGCGTTGATGCCCGATCTGGGCACCAAGCCGGTGAACCGCTATCTGCCACCCCGGCCAAAGGACACGCGGCAGGAGGCCAGTGTTTTGGCCCCGCTGCTCGACATCAGGGCCAATGGTCTGGCCGGTTGGCTGGATAAAATCTTGGGGAAGATCTGATGCATCCGGCACCTTCAGTCATCATATTCTCGGTGTTTTCCGGCTTGGGCTTCGGTTTGCTTGCCCACCTGGGTTTTGGAATTGTACATCCGTACGGGTGGGCGGCCTTTGGCCTGTGGGGGTTGGGTTATGCTCTTGCGGTTGTTGGTCTTTTGGCATCGGCATTCCATTTGGGCAACCCGCAGAGGGCGTTGAAAGCCTTCAGCCAATGGCGCAGCAGTTGGCTCTCGCGCGAGGCTTGGGCGTCGGTCGCGACGCTGTTGGTGCTGGCTCCGGTGGCATTGTCGGACTGGCTGCAACTGGGTTGGCCGCGCGGAGTGGGTGCCATCGGCGCAGCTCTGGCGTTGATGACGGTGTTCACCACATCGATGATTTACACGCAAATCAAGGCGGTGCCGCGTTGGCATCATTGGCTGACCCCGGTGATGTTTCTGACCTTTTCGGTCACGGGAGGCGCTATTCTTGGGGGGGTGGGTTTGTCGGGTCTGGGCTATGCGCCTGTGCTTTTGGTCGTTTTGGCACTGGTGTTGCTGTCGATTTGGCGAGTCGGCGATGGCCAGTTTGCGCGCCGTGCGCAAACGCTTGGCACGGCAACGGGCCTTGACCGGATTGGCGAAGTGACTGTGTTTGAACAGGCCCATACCGCGGGCAACTACCTGCTGCGCGAGATGATTTTTGTGGTGGGCCGCAAGCACGCGCAAAAGCTGCGGATCATTGCTTTGTTGTTGGCGACGGTGGGTCCGGCGATTGTGCTGGTGCTGTTTTCGGGGCCCTTGGCCCATGCGATTGCCGCACTGTGCCATCTGATCGGTGCCCTTGCCGCACGCTGGTTGTTTTTTGCCGAAGCGGAACATGTGGTGGGTCTGTACTACGGCGAACGCTAGGGGGAGTGGATGAACAAAGCCGAGGCGCTTATACAAAGCTTGCCAATCTGGCAAGGCGCGTTGCAGATAACGCCCTTGGGCGGCGGGATTACCAACGTCAACATGCTGGTGCAGGACGATGTGCGCCGAGCCGTTGTGCGGATTGGCGATGATATTCCTGTGCATCAGATCATGCGTTTCAACGAGTTGGCCGCCAGCCGTGCCGCCCATGCTGCGGGGATTTCGCCAGCGGTCTTGTTCCATGCGCCCGGCGCTTTGGTGATTGATTTCATCGAAGGCCGGACCATGACGGCAAGGGATTTGCAGCAAGACGCGGTGTTGGACCAAGCCTTGGACCTTGTGGCGCGGGCGCATCGCGATATGCCAAGGCACTTGCGGGGACCCGCTTTGACCTTCTGGGTGTTCCATGTGTTGCGCGACTATGCCGGCGCTTTGCGCGATGGCCAAAGTCGGCATCTGGCTTTGCTGGCTGACCTGATGCAGGATGCCAATCTGCTGGAAGCAGCCGTGGGGCCGGTTGATCTGATTTTCGGTCACAACGACCTGCTGCCGGCCAATTTTCTGCTGGATACAAACAGGATGTGGCTGATCGACTGGGACTATGCCGGGTTCAATTCGCCCCTGTTTGATCTGGGCGGACTGGCCGCGAACAACGGCCTGTCCCAGCAGCAAGAGGCGCGCATGTTGGAGGTGTATTTCGGTCACTGCGATGGGGGCTTGCTGCGCCGTTACCATGCCATGAAGGCGGCGGCAGCGCTGCGCGAGGCGATGTGGAGCATGGTTTCAGAGATTCATTCCGAGCTGGACTTCGATTATGCGGCCTACACGGCCAGCACCTTAACCACCTATCGGGCGTCCTTTGACGCCTTTGCACAGACCTGAGGACATTATGGCAGACCTACCCAGCACGGCGCGCGCCGTTATCATCGGCGGCGGTATCATCGGCTGTTCCACCGCCTACCACATGGGCAAACTGGGCTGGACCGATACGGTTTTGCTCGAACGCAAGAAGTTGACTTCGGGGACGACTTTCCACGCTGCCGGACTGGTCGGGCAGTTGAGAACATCCGCCAACATCACGCAATTGCTGGGCTATTCGGTTGACTTGTACAAGCGGCTTGAGGCTGAAACCGGCTTGCAGACGGGCTGGAAGATGAACGGCGGGCTGCGGTTGGCCTGCAATGCCGAACGCTGGACCGAGGTGAAGCGGCAGGCGACGACAGCGCACAGTTTCGGGTTGGAAATGCATCTGCTGACGCCACAAGAGGCGCAGGATTTGTGGCCGTTGATGACCATCGACGATCTGGTCGGCGCGGCCTATCTGCCGACGGACGGGCAAGCGAACCCGTCAGACATCACGCAATCGCTGGCCAAAGGTGCGCGGATGGCGGGGGTGAAGATATTTGAAGACACTCCGGTCACGCGGGTGATCGT
>JBIHZO010000044.1:0-12584 GCA_044231405.1 Cypionkella sp.
TGGCGCGGCGGGTCAGGTGAAGCAGGGGGCGGCGGAACATCGACAGGAAGGCGAATGTTCCGAAGACCACCCACAGCCAGCCATGGGCCGTGCCGATCCAGATCAGCAGCACAGGAGCCGCGATCAGCAGGGTTGTGCCGGGCAGCATTTGGCGGCGCATCGGCAGCATGGCGGTCAATGATGCGGCGATCACCCAAAGCGCGCCAAGGATCAGGGGCAGGCTCATCCCGCGGATCTCCGGGGCTGACCACGCGCTGCATGCGCGGCCTCGCGAGGGCCGTTCGCTGTCACGCTTGCAACCGCGCGGGCAAACCGTTGGCCCAAGCAGAAATCGTACCCGCGCCCAGACAGACCACCATATCCCCCGGCTGCGCTTGCTCTTTCACCAGACGCGCCAAATCGGCCTCATCTGTGATCGCGCGGGCATGACGGTGGCCGTGGGCGATCAGCCCTGCGACCAGATCATCGCGGGAAGCGCCGGCAATCGGGTCTTCGCCCGCTGCGTAAACCTCGGCGATTGCCACGACATCGGCCTCATTGAAACAGGTGCAGAAATCCTCGAACAGGCTGTGCAGGCGGGTGTAGCGGTGCGGCTGATGCACGGCGATGATGCGGCCTTTGGTCGCTTGACGGGCAGCCTTCAGCACGGCAGCAATTTCCACCGGATGGTGGCCGTAATCGTCGATGATGGTGACGCCGTTCACCTCGGCCACCTTGGTGAAACGCCGATTAACGCCGGCAAAGCCCGCCAAAGCCTCACGGATTTCATCGCGCTTCATGCCCAGATGACGGGCAACGGCGATGGCGGACAAAGCGTTCGAGACGTTGTGATCGCCCGGCATTGGCAGGGTGCAACCTTCGATCACCGAACCGTCACCCTCGCCCTGCAGGGCAATGTCGAAATGTGCGACGCCATTTTCATAGGTCAGGTTGATCGCGCGCACATCGGCTTGGGTGTTGAAGCCAAAAGTCACGATACGGCGGTCGGTGACGCGGCCCACCAACGCCTGCACCTCGGGATGATCGGTGCAGCACACGGCCAGACCATAGAAGGGAATGTTGGACACGAAATCGAGGAAGCCTTTGCGCAGGGCATCGAAGGTGCCCCAATGTTCCATATGCTCCGGGTCGATGTTGGTGACGATGGCAATGGTGGCGGGCAGGCGGTTGAAGGAGCCGTCGCTTTCATCCGCCTCAACCACCATCCATTCGCCAGCACCTGCGCGGGCGTTGGAGCCATAAGCGTGGATCACGCCGCCGTTGATCACGGTCGGATCAAAGCCGCCCTTGTCCAGCAAAGTCGCCACCATGGTCGTCGTGGTGGTCTTGCCATGGGTTCCGGCAACGGCGATGTTGGACCGCAACCGCATCAGCTCGGCCAGCATTTCCGCCCGACGCACAACCGGCAACTTGCGCCGCCGCGCCTCCTCCAACTCGGGGTTGCCCTTCTTGATGGCCGATGAAATCACCACCACCGCCGCATCGCCGATGTTCGCAGCCCCCTGACCTTCAAAGAACCGCGCGCCCAGTTGCACCAGCCGGTCGGTGATCTTGCTGGCTTTGGCATCCGATCCCTGCACCGCAAAGCCTTGGGTCATCAGCACTTCGGCAATGCCAGACATGCCAATGCCGCCGATGCCCACAAAGTGGATGGGGCCAAGTTCGAGGGGCAATTTCGTCGCGTTCATCACTCATCCTTACGGGTCAAAGTCTCAACCAGTGCTGCAAGCCGGGTCGTGGCATCGGGGCGGCCTTGGGCCAAAGCGTTGCGCGCCATTTGGGCGGCGGCAGCGGGCTGGCCCAGAACCGCCGCCATCTGTGCCGATAGCGTGGCCGCGTCAAGCGCCTTTTCCGGGATCAGAATGGCGGCCTGCGCTTCCACCAACCCGCGCGCATTAGCGGTCTGATGGTCGCCGGTTGCAGCCGCAAAGGGAATCAGGATGGCCGGGCGACCGATGACCGAGATATCAGCGACGGACGAGGCCCCAGCACGACTTATCACCAGTTGGCATTCCGACAGACGGCGCGGAATATCGGCGAAGAAGGGGGCCACTTCGGCAGAAATCTCCGCCACTTCATAGGCTTGCACCACCCGTGGCAAATCTTCGGTCCGCGCCTGTTGAGCCACGCGCAATCGGCTGCGCAGCGCGTCGGGCAGCATCGCCACAGCCATTGGCACGACATCGGACAGGATCCGCGCACCTTGGCTGCCGCCGATCACCAGCAGGTCCATCGGATAGTCACCCGGCGCGATATAGGCCGCGCCCGACCGCGCCAACACTGCGGCGCGCACCGGGTTGCCTGTATGTTCGCCCTGCACTCCCGCCGGCAGACCGGTCGGCCAGATGCCACAAGCCACCTTGTCCACCCGGCGCGCAAATATCTGATTGACCCGGCCCAGAACCCCGTTTTGTTCGTGGATCATCCTTGGGCGGCGCAGCACCCAAGCCGCCGTCAGCGCCGGAATCGACGGATAGCCGCCAAAGCCCACCACCACATCGGGGCGGTCGCGGATCATCGACCACAGCGCGGCCAACACCCCGCCCGCGATGCGAAAGGGTACCGCCAGTTTGGCCAGAACGCCGCCGCGCGCGAAAGTCGCCGAGGCCACCTCGACAATCTGCACCTGCGCCGGAAAGCCCCCGGCATAGCGGGCGCCCCGGTCGTCGGTCGACAGCTTCACCCGCCAACCGCGCGCGATCATTTCCTCGGCCAGGGCTTGCGCGGGGAACATATGCCCGCCCGTGCCGCCCGCAGCGATCAACAGCAGTGGCATCAACGCCCCCGCCGGAAGATGTCCGACATTTGCCCCTGCGGACGCGCCCGCGTCAGCGCCAGCAGCATCCCCACCGTCACGCCGGCCGCGATCACCGATGATCCGCCATAAGATACGAACGGCAAGGTCATCCCTTTCGCGGGCAACAAGCGCACCGCCACCCCCATGTTGATCATCGCCTGCACGCCAAAGATGCAGGCCAGCCCGGTGCCCGCCAATCGCGTGAAAGGATCACGTTCACGCGTCAGGCGGAACAGGCTGCGCACCACAACCGTGGCATAAAGTGCTATGATCATCAGGACCAGAACCAGCCCGTATTCCTCGGCGGCCACGGCGATGATAAAGTCGGTGTGGGCATCCGGCAGCGTCCATTTCACCTGCCCCTCGCCAATGCCAACTCCAAAAAACCCGCCCTCTTGAATGGCATTGGTGGCATAGCCCAGCTGGCTGCGCGGATCGACGTCTGACGCCAGAAACCCGTCAATCCGGCGCGCAAAGTGTTCCGAGGAATGATAGGCCGTAAAGCCACCCACCCCGACCAGCCCCAGAACGGTGGCAATCAGGATCATCGGTGCCCCGGCCACGAAATAGATCACGCCCCAGCCAAACAGCACCAGCATCGCCTGCCCAAAGTCGGGCTGCAGCGCCAGAAACATGACGATTGTCAGCGCCAGCGCGAAGGAAATGAACTTGCCGGGCGGGCCGTTGATGTCCTGACTGGCGGCCATCAGCCAGGCCACCACGATCATGAAACCGGGCTTCAGGAATTCGGAGGGTTGCACCGAGGCGAAGCCAAGACTGAACCAACGCACCGCGCCCTTGCCAAAATCAGTACCGAACACCGGCAGCAAAGCCAGCGCAAGGAAGGACACCGCAAATCCCAGAACCCCCAAACGCCGCACCATGTCTGGCGTCATCATCGACACGCCGATCATCGCCACCATCGCCAACCCGCCAAAGAACGCTTGGCGTTGCACATAGTGGAACGGGTCCAGCCCGTTGCGCTCGGCCAATGGCACCGAAGCCGCCAGCCCCAGCAAAAGACCCAGCGCGAACAGCACCATGATCGCCGTCAGCGACCATTTGTCGATTGTCCGCCACCAGCGGGGAAGCACCGGCTCTGCCACGCGTGTGGGCATAGAGCCATAGACCATCTCTGTCATGGGATATCCGCCTGTATTGCCGTCTGCTCTGCCGATTGTCGGTTTGTCCCGATCTGAGGCAAAGTTTAGTCAATATTCCCAGCGATGGCTAGGGAAAAGGCAAGGGCTGCACCACAAGATGCAGTCCACCGCCCATAGTGAAAGGCCCTTCCGCGGTTTCATTGCCGCGCCCAGCGACTGTGCTTTGGCATTGCCAAGCCACGTCTGCCCTCAAGCGTCGGCGCTGTTGTTGATCAGCTTCGCCACCAGCCCTGCGAAATCATCCCCGCGCTTTTCAAAGTTCGGATACTGGTCGAACGAGGCCGCCGCCGGAGCCAGAAGCACCACGTCACCCGGATGCGCATCCGCTGCAGCGGCGGCAACGGCCCGCTCCATGGTTTCGCAAATCTGGTGTGGCACATCCCCCAGTTCCAGCGCGAAATCGCGCGCCGAATGGCCGATCAGGTAAGCTTTCTGGACCGAGCCGACGAAAGGCAGCAGCCCCTTGATGCCACCCTCTTTGCCCATCCCGCCCGCGATCCAGCGGATTTTCGGGAAGGCCTGCAAGGCTTTGGCGGCGCTGTCCACATTCGTGGCCTTGCTGTCATTGATGAACCGCACCCCTGCCCGTTCTCCCACCAACTGGCTGCGGTGCGGCAGACCGGCAAAAGAGTGGAACGCGGCCTCGATCATCTTCGGCCCGATCCCAAGGCTGCGGCAGGCGGCGTAGGCGGCGCAGGCGTTCTGGTGATTGTGCGCGCCTGGCAGGCCCGACACCTCGCGCAGGTCAACCGAGGCCACTTGCTTGCCGCGCCGCCATTCCGACAAGAACCCCTTGCGCGCAAACACCGACCAGCCGAACTCCTCCAGCTTGCTGCCCGAGGACACCCGGATCACCCGGTCATCCTGCGGCCCTTCGGACAGTTGATTGGCCAGAAACCGCCCCTCGGGTTCATCCACCCCCACCACGGCGCGGTCGGGGCCGCCTTCGGCGAACAAGCGGCGCTTGGCGGCGAAATAGCCGCCCATGCCGTTGTGCCGGTCCAGATGATCGGGCGACAGGTTGGTGAACACCGCCACATCGGGCGTCAGGCTGCGGGCCAGATCGGTCTGATAGCTGGACAGTTCCAGCACCACGACTTCGCCGTCCTCGGCCGGGTCGATGTCCAGCACACCGCGCCCGATGTTTCCGGCCATCTGTGTCGGCCGCCCCACCTCTTGCAGGATGTGGTGGATCAGCGCGGTGGTGGTCGATTTGCCGTTCGATCCGGTGACGCAGATCACGCGGGGGGTGATGTCGAATTCGTCCCATTCCGGTCCGGCGTAGCTGCGGAAGAAGAGGCCGATGTCGTTGTCGACGGGGATGCCTGCCTCGGTCGCGCGGGCGATCACCTTGTTCGGGGTCGGGTACAGGTGGGGGATGCCGGGCGAGACGATCAGCGCCATGACGCCGTCAAAGGCACCCGCGCGGGTCAGGTCGGTGCAGGCAAAGCCCTCGGCCTCGGCCTTGGCGCGGGCCTCGGGGCTGTCGTCCCAAAGCAGTGGCTCCGCCTCACCCGCCAGCAGCGCGCGGGCGGTGGCAAGGCCGGACCGGCCCAGACCCAGAACGGCCACCTTGCGGCCCGCATATCCTTTGACCGGGATCATGGATTTTCCTTTGCTTGGTTTGGGCAAGGGATAGTCGAGTGGGGGGCAAAGGGGAAGGGGTTCGGGCGGGCCCGCGTTGGGACCGGCGGCGGGGTATGGAATATCAGGGGGTTGCGCGTGCAGGTTAGGGGGATGTTAAGGTTTTTTCGGGTGCGGGGTTGGAATGCGGCTCACCCCGCCATCCCTAATCTACCGCACCTTCAGCGTCGCCAGACCGATCATCGCCAGGATCAGCGAAATGATCCAGAACCGGATCACGATCTGCGGCTCTGCCCAGCCCTTTTTCTCAAAATGGTGGTGGATCGGGGCCATCAGAAACACGCGTTTTCCAGTGCGTTTGAAGTAAAGAACCTGAATGATCACCGACAAGGCCTCAACCACGAACAACCCGCCGACGATGGCCAGAACGATTTCGTGTTTGGTGCAGACGGCGATGGCGCCCAGTGCGCCGCCAAGGGCCAGTGACCCGGTGTCGCCCATGAACACAGCCGCCGGGGGGGCGTTGTACCACAGGAACCCCAGACCGCCGCCAAACAGGGCCGCCGAGAACACCAGCAATTCCCCGGTGCCGGGGACGAAATGCAGGCCGAGGTATTCGGAAAAGTTAAAGTTGCCAACGACATAGGAAATGATGCCAAGGGTCGCGCCTGCGATCATCACCGGCATGATGGCCAAGCCGTCCAGACCGTCGGTCAGGTTCACGGCATTGGCGGAACCCACGATCACGATCATGCCGAAGGGCACGAAGAACATCGACAGATTCACCAGCGCGTCCTTGAACAATGGCAGCGCCAGTTGGTTGGTCAGCCCAGCCGGGTGAAACTGCGCGGCGGCATAGGTCGCAAGTGCTGCAATCACCAGTCCCGCAAACATCCGCACCCGGCCCGAGACGCCCTTGGTGTTCTGCTTGGTCACTTTCGCATAATCATCGGCAAAGCCGATCAGACCGAAGGCCAGCGTCACCAGCACCACGATCCAGACATAGGGGTTGTCCAGCCGCGCCCACATCAGCGTGGACACCATCAGCGCCGACAGGATCAGCAGGCCGCCCATGGTCGGGGTGCCCGCCTTGGCAAAATGGCTGGCGGGGCCATCGTCGCGGATCGGCTGACCCTTGCCCTGCTTGCGGCGCAGAAGGTCGATCAGCGGGCGGCCAAAGATGAAGCCGAAGATCAGCGCGGTGACAAAGGCCATGCCCGCGCGGAAGGTGATATAGCGGAAGAGGTTGAAAAAATCCCCGCCGTCCGAAAACTCGGTCAGCCAATACAACATTTACGCCTCTCCCATATACAGGCCTGCGGACAGGCCGGGGGCTGACTGCCCCAATTTGCGCAGCGCGTCAACGATCAGGCTGACTTTTATGCCCTTGGACCCCTTCACCAACAGGATATCTCCGGCATCCAGCAGGGCACGGGGACGAGCGGCAAGCGCGGTTGCGGTTGCGGCCCATTCGCCGCGCTGGCTGCGCGGCAGCACTTGCCACAGCGATTTCATGCGGGGCCCAACGCAGTGGATGATGTCGACTGTGGCGAGGCCGGGATGGTCCGCAATGGCGCGGTGCAAGGCGATCTCGGTCGGCCCCAGTTCCAGCATATCGCCCAGAATGGCGATGCGACGGCCTTTGCCAACGCGGCCGACGCCATGTTGCGGTTGGGCGGCGATCAGCACGTCCAGAGCGGCGGCCATCGAGGCGGGATTGGCGTTGAAGGCATCATCAATCAGATCGAAGGTGGTTTCATCGACGATATCAAGGGTAATGCGCTCGCGGTTGCCCCGACCTGCGGGGGGCGCCCAACGGCCAAGGTCAGTTGCGGCAAGCATCGGGTCAAGGCCCAGAGCGTCGGCGACGGCCAAAGCGCCAAGGCCATTGACGGCGAAGTGTTTGCCCGGCGACAGCACTTTGTAAAGGAACGGCGTGCCGTGGCGGCTGGCTTTGACGACGGTGGCGGTGTCGCCGATGGTGGCACTGGTCAGGTGGTAATCGGCCTGTGGGTTCACGCCGAACGTGCTGATTTGCGCGCCGACTTGGGCGGCTTTGGCCAGAAGGATCGGCGTCACGGTCAGATCGGCGGGCAGGATGGCGTGGCCTTGCGGCAAAAGGCCGTCCAGGATGGCGGCCTTTTCATGGGCAATGCCTTCGATATCAGCAAAGGCTTCCAGATGCGCGGGGGCGACGATGGTGATCATCGCCACATGCAGTTGCGCCATTTTCGCCAAAGGGGCGATCTCGCCCGGGTGGTTCATGCCGATCTCTATCACCGCAAAATCGATATCAACGGGCATGCGGGCAAGGGTCAGCGGCACGCCCCAGTGGTTGTTATAGCTGGCCTCGGCGGCGTGGACGCGGCCCTGCCCTGACAGCAAGGTCCGCAGCATTTCCTTGGTCGAAGTTTTGCCGACGGACCCGGTGACACCGATGACGCGGGCCTTGGTGCGAGCCCGGGCGGCGCTGCCAAGGCATTCCAGCCCTTGCAGGACATCATCGACGATCAGCAGCGGCGCGTCTGCGGGGACGCCTTCGGGACGACGGCTGACCAAGGCGGCGGCGGCGCCATTGGCAAGGGCTGCGGCGACGAAATCATGGCCGTCGCGGATGTCTTTCAGGGCGACGAACAGATCGCCGGGCTGAATGGTTCGGGTGTCGATGGAGACGCCGTTGGCTTGCCAATCGGTGGTGTTGCGGCCATGAGTGGCGGCGGCGGCGTCGGCTGAGGTCCACAACGCCATCAGATCACCCCGTCCAAAGCGGCCACGGCCACGCTTGATTGTTCCACGTCGTCAAAGGGATAGATGTCGCCCTTGATGATCTGGCCGGACTCGTGGCCCTTGCCTGCCACCAAGAGCGCATCGCCGGGCTGCAGGGCATCGACGGCGCGCAGGATCGCCTCGGCGCGGTCGCCGACCTCGTTTGCTTCAGGACAGGAGGCCATGATCGCGGCCCGGATCAACGCGGGGTCTTCCGAGCGCGGATTGTCGTCGGTGACGTAAAGCACATCGGCATTGGCGCGCGCTGCGGCCCCCATCAGCGGGCGCTTGGTGGTATCGCGGTCGCCACCTGCGCCAAACACCACGATGATCCGGCCCATCACATGCGGGCGCAGGGCGCGCAGGGCGGTTTGCAGCGCGTCCGGCGTGTGTGCGTAATCGACAAAAACCGAAGCGCCGTTCTTGCGGGTGGCGGCCAGTTGCATCCGGCCCCGCACGCCCGACAACACAGGCAGCACCGCCATGACATCGCCAGCAGCCTCGCCCGCACCGATCACCAGACCTGCGGCCAGTGCCACGTTTTCGGCCTGAAAGCCGCCGATCAGGTTCAGCCGCACCTGATGCGCCTGCCCTTTCCATTCAAAGCGCACGTCCTGCCCCAGCGCGTCAAACCGCTGTGCCAGAATGCGCAGATCGCAGCCCGCGCCATGGCCGACCGAGATCAGCCTTTGTCCCCTGGCCACGGCAATCAGCGCCATATCATGGCCGCGCGGATCGTTCATGTTGATCACGGCCACGCCGTCATCGGTCAGCACGCGGTCAAAGAGGCCCGCCTTGGCGGCGAAATAGGCGTCAAAGGTCTTGTGGTAATCCAGATGATCCTGAGTGAAATTGGTGAACCCCGCAGCGCGCAGCCGCACGCCATCCATGCGGCGTTGGTCCAGCCCGTGGCTTGACGCCTCCATCGCCGCGTGGGTGACACCTTCGGCGGCAGCTGCGGCCAGCATGCCATGCAGGGTGATCGGGTCGGGCGTGGTGTGGGCGGATGCGGCGGTCCATGCGCCCTCGACCCCGGTGGTGCCGATGTTGATGGCGGCATGGCCAAGCGCCATCCAGATCTGGCGGGCAAAGGTGGCGACGGATGTTTTGCCGTTCGTCCCGGTGACGGCGACCATGCATTCGGGCTGGGCGCCAAACCAAAGGGCTGCCGCGCGGGCCAAAGCCTCTCGCGGGTCTTCGGCCAAGATCAAGGCGGCGTTGGATGTGACCAGCACGTCGGCGGCCAGTCTCGCGCCCTCGGCATCGGTCAGGATTGCGGCGGCACCTTTGTCCAGAGCGGTGGCGATATAGGTGGCACCATGGACGGCCGATCCGGCCAGTGCGGCAAACAACATGCCGGGTTTGACGGCGCGGCTGTCCACGGTCAGGCCGCTCAGCGCCACATCCCGGCCACCGCGCGGCGTCAGGCCCAAATCCGTTACTGTCCGCCGTCCCACCATGTTCGTCCCAATCACCAGCCTAGTTATTGACGGCTGTTAGCCCATCCAGCGGCAAAGGTTCAACCTGTGGCCGCATGCCCAACAGCGGCGCTGTGCGGCGGATGATCTCGGCGGCAACCGGAACGGCCGTCCAACCGGCGGTGCGGCGCGGTTTTGGCCCCGAGGTTTCCACCGGTTCATCCAGTGTCACCACCAGCACATATTTCGGATCATTGGCGGGGAATACACTGGCAAAGGTGTTGACCACCTTGTCATCATAATAGCCGCCGCCCTTTTTGGTCTTGTCCGCCGTGCCGGTTTTGCCCGCAACCGCATAGCCCGGTACATCGCCAAGGCTGGCAGTGCCTTCGGTCACAACGCGGCGCAGCATGGCGACCGAGGCCACGGCGGTCTTTTCAGACATCACCCGCTCGCCCTGCATCGGTTCGGTGCGCTTCAGCAGCGTCGGCGTCACCTTGATGCCGCCGTTGGCGATGGTGGCATAGGCTGCGGCAAGGTTCATCGGGCTGCCCGACACGCCATGGCCATAGGCCGCGGTGATGGTCACAATCTCGGGCCAGCGGGCCGGGCGCAGCGGTTTGGCCCCCTTCGCCTCGACCAGTTCCAAAGGCGAGGCATCGAACAGGCCCAGCGATTTCAGGAAGGCCTGCTGGCGTTCCGCACCGATCATCATGGCAATATGGGCAGTCCCGACGTTGGAAGATTTCGCAATGATATCCGTGACCGACAGCAAGGGACCGTAGTTGTGGTTTTCAAATTCCTTGATGGTGAACTTGCCATAGCGCATCGGCGCATTGGCATCGACCATGCTTTCGGGGGTGAGCAGGCCCAGATCCAGTGCCTGGGCCGCGGCGAAGATTTTGAAGGTCGATCCCAGTTCATAAATGCCCTGAATGCCACGGTTGAACAGCACGGAATCCGAAGGCTCACCCGAGGTGGGGTTGTTGGGACGGTCGTTTGGGTCAAACGTCGGGCCTGCGGCCAGTGCCACCACCTCACCGGTTTTGACGTCCATCAGGATGGCCGCCCCCCCCTTGGCGTTCATCATGCCAATGCCCGCACCCAGCACTTCTTCGACTGTCGCCTGCACCGTCAGGTCCAGCGACAGTTCCAGCGGAATGCCTGCCGTCGCCGGATCGCGCAGGCGCAGATCCAGCGCCTTTTCGATGCCCGCCATGCCGATCACCTCGGCACTGTCCACACCTTCGGCCCCAAAGGACGCGCCGCCCAAGACATGCGCGGCCAGCGTGCCATTAGGATAAAGCCGCATCTCACGCGGGCCAAACAGCAGGCCGGGATCACCGATTTCATGCACGCGCTGCATCTGTTCAGGAGACAGAACCTTGCGCACCCACATGAAGCTACGGCCATCCGTAAAGCGGCGCAGCAGGGTCTTGGCATCAAGTTCCGGGAAAATCGCCGCCAGCTCCAGCGCCACGCGGGCCGGATCGACCATATCGCGCGTCTGCACATAAAGCGCGTGGGTCAGCATGTTGGTGGCCAGAATCCGGCCCTTGCGATCCACAATATCGGCGCGGCCTGCGGTGATGGCAGTGCCAGTCTGTGCAGTGCGCGGCTCTACCGGTTCGGTTGCGGCCAAAGTGCCCATGCGTGCGCCGATCAGCGTGAAGGCAGAAAAGAACGACAACGCCAGAAACACCAGCCGCAGCTGCGCGCGGCCCCGGGATTTGTCGCGCATTTCTTCATGCCGCAAGCGCAGGTTTTCGCGTTCTATCGCATCGGGGTTTTCGCCCTTGGTGCGGGCGTGCAGAATGCGGGCCAAGGGGCGCAGAGGAATCCGGGTCATGGCGTTTGCTCTTGTCCGGTGTCGAATGCGCCCTGCACATCGACAGTGCTTTCGATGTTGATTTCGGGGGACAGGTCGGCGGCAATCGGCGGCGGGGGATAGGCCACTTGCGCGGCATGGCCAAACTGGGACGGCTCCATCGGCAACAGACCCAGCCGGTCAAAATTCAACGTCGCCAACTCGCGCAGGCGGTCGGGCCGGTTGAGGTAGGCCCATTCGGCACGCTGGATGGCCAAGGATTCGTGCAGACCTGCGATTTCATCCTGCAACTGCACCACTTCGCGCAGGGCGGCCTGAGTCGCGTAATTCTCGCGGTAGGCCCAAAAGCCAAGGCTGAGAACGACCAGAAACGACAAAACGTACAGCACAGGGCGCATGATCAGCGGCGTCCTTTCTTGGTCTGCGGCAGGTCGGGAGCATCAAGTTTGCTGGCGTCGGGATCGGCGGCAGGGGCCGCGGTGCGGCGTGCCACCCGCAGTTTGGCGGAACGCGACCGGGGGTTGTTTTCCAACTCGTCATCATCTGGCCCGACCGCCTTGCGCGTCACCAGATCAAAGCGCGCGGTGGTGATGGATTTGACCGGGGCATAGCGGTTGGAGTTCGGCTCCTCACCCGCCGCCTGTTGGAAGAAGCGTTTCACGACGCGGTCTTCCAGCGAATGAAAGGTCACAACGGCCAGCAGCCCGCCGGGCTTCAACGCGCGTTCGGCAGCACCAAGACCCTGCACCAGTTCGGAAAACTCGGCATTCACGGCGATGCGCAGGGCTTGAAAAGACCGCGTGGCCGGATGGCTTTGCCCCGGTTTCGGGCGCGGCAGGCATTTGGCGACGATTTCGGCCAATCGCAATGTTGTGGTGATCGGGTCCGCAGCGCGGGCGTCCACAATCGCATGGGCGATGCGGCGCGAGGCGCGTTCTTCGCCGAAATGGTAAAGGATGTCAGCCAGTTTCGTCTCGGACGCCTCGTTGACGATGTCGGCGGCGGATTCACCCGATTGGCTCATCCGC
>JBIHZO010000045.1:0-12582 GCA_044231405.1 Cypionkella sp.
CCCCTGAAATGAAAAGAGCGGGCCAAGGCCCGCTCTTCCCAAAGTTTTGATCCTAAGATCAGAACGACATGGTCACGCCGAGATCCCAGACGGTATCGCCCGAAACCGAACCGAGGCCGCCCTTGACAGCAGCGCCGCCGCCGAGGTCGTACGAAGCGCCGATGCCGTAGTTGGCGTCGAGAGCATTGTCGTCAGCGTAGAACGCGGTGACGGTTGCGCCCGAGATCGCATAGTCAACCGACATCGCGAAAGCGAGGTCAGCGGCGCTGTCGCTGTCAGCGATTTTGGCTTTGATGGTTGCGCCCGAGAACGTTGCCGAACCCAGCAGCGAAATCACCGAGTCGCCAGCTGACGAGTCTTCGTAGCCCAGAGCAACCGAGTATGCGTCGGTCGAGTACTTCACAGCAGCCGACATGTAGTCGTTGGTGTCGATCTGGCCGGTGCCGATCGCAAAGGTCACTGCGCCTGCCGAGTATTCATACTGAACGCCGGTTTTGACGATGTCGTCCAAGAAACCGATGTCAGCAGCGCCGTCGAGAGCGCCCGGACCGTAGCCGATGCCCGAAACTTGACCAACCAGTGCGTCAGCGGCATTGCCGGTGTCGCCCATGGTCAGCTTGCCGAACGCGCCCGAGATGTACACGGTCGAGTCGCCGTTTTCAGTGCCGCCAACGCCCGACTGGTCGTTACGCACCGAAGCGCCGAACGACAGACCGTTGTCGGTTTCGCCCGAAGCGGTGAACACGATGCGAACACGCGACGAGAACGCCGTTTGGCTGCCGTCATCGAACACGCCCATACGAGCCGAACCGCTGACAGCGACTTCAGCAGCAGCGAAGCCGGTCGAAGCGGCGATCAGTGTGGTAGCAAGAAGAATCTTTTTCATAGTTTCCCTCGTTGTATCAAAGGTGCTGCCCAAGTCAGGGGACTCCGAATTGGGTATGACCCTATTTCGCGCTTCGCCCCGAGCTTTGCAACGCGAACCAAGCCCGCCGAGGGAAACGCGCCGCCAATGATGCAGTCTTGCCACAGTCTTGCCACACCCCGCCCAGGGCACGGAACCCATCAATGCGTTGCCCCCTTATATACAGGGTGAAAAGCCTTGGCAGTCCGGGGCCGGTCAGCTAGATAGGCCCAAAGGCTGCGGCCCGGCAGATGGGCCGGGGCAAGCAAAGCGACAGCCAGCACAGAATTGTCGGGGGACCGGATGCAACCTTATCGTCTGTCTCGAATGGCCGCGGCCATTGGGCTTGCCCTGACCCTGACCGCTTGCGGCGGCGGGATTTCCAGCGGTGACAGTGGGTTGTTCGGGCGCAAGAGCGCCGCGATCCCTTCGGACTCGCAGTTGCAGACCCGCACCGCCGCCGAAGCCCAGCGCGCCGCTCTGGCCAAAGCCAAGGGCGAAGACAAGGCGCAGTCGACGATCTGGGACTTGTTCGGCAACCAGAAAAGCCCGAATTCGACGGTTGAGGTGAACAAGTACATCTGGGCCGCCAGCCTTGATGTGCTGAACTTCCTGCCCATCGAATCGGTTGACCCGTTCACCGGGGTCATTGTCACCGGCTATGGCACGCCTCCGGGTGGGGGTGGGTCATACCGCGCCACGATCTATGTGCAGGACCCGGCGCTGGACGCCCGCAGCCTGAAGCTGGCGATGCAGGGGCGTGGCGGCGGTGCCGTGGCCCCCGACACCATCCGTGCGATTGAAGATGCGATCCTGACCCGCGCCCGTCAGTTGCGCATTCAAGACAGCAAACTGTAAGCTGCCGCCTGCGTGGATGCGCCGGGCCGGGGGGCAGCCCCCCGCCCCTTGGTGCTGGCACCAATGGCGCGTCAGGCGTCGCACCCCGGATATTTGAGCACAAAGGATGGGGCAGGCTGGACCTTGGCCCCTTTGGCGGTGTAATCCCGCGACAACACAAGCACGAGGCCGCATATGTCACGCTATGAACCCAAGTCCATCGAACCGAAATGGCAAGAGATCTGGGATCGGGCCGGGACGTTCACCGCGCGGCGTGATCCGGCCAAGCCGAAGTATTATGTGCTGGAGATGTTCCCCTATCCGTCGGGCCGCATCCATATGGGCCATGTGCGCAACTATACCATGGGCGACGTTGTGGCGCGCTATAAGGCCGCGCAGGGGTTTTCGGTGCTGCATCCGATGGGCTGGGACGCCTTCGGCATGCCCGCCGAGAATGCGGCAATGGAGCGCGGCGGCCATCCCCGCGACTGGACCTATGGCAACATCGCCGACATGCGCGCGCAGATGAAGCCGCTGGGTCTGTCGATCGACTGGACCCGCGAGTTTGCCACCTGCGACCCGGAGTATTATGGCCAGCAGCAGTCCATGTTCATCGACATGATGGCCAAGGGCTTGGTTTACCGCAAGAATGCCGTGGTGAACTGGGATCCGGTCGATATGACCGTGCTGGCCAACGAGCAGGTCATCGACGGCAAGGGCTGGCGGTCGAATGCCCCGGTGGAACGGCGCGAGTTGACACAGTGGTTCTTCAGGATCAGCGATTATTCGGGCGAATTGCTGTCGGCGCTGGACGGTCTGACCCACTGGCCCGACAAGGTGCGGCTGATGCAGGCCAACTGGATCGGCAAATCGCGCGGCTTGCAGTTTGCATTTTCCACCACGGATGCGCCCGAAGGCTTTGACCGGCTGGAGGTCTACACGACCCGCCCCGACACCCTGCTGGGTGCGTCCTTTGCGGCGATTTCGCCCGATCATCCGCTGGCGAAACATCTGGAACGTCACGACGTCGGCATTGCCGCGTTTGTGGCCGAGTGCCGCAAGGGTGGCACCACCGCCGAGGCGATGGAAACCGCCGAGAAGATCGGCATGGACACCGGCATCCGTGTGCGCCATCCCTTTGACGAAACTGTGGAATTGCCGGTCTATATCGCCAACTTCATCCTGATGGATTACGGCACCGGGGCGATTTTCGGCTGCCCTGCCCATGACGCCCGCGACTTCGAATTCGCGACGAAATACGATCTGCCGATCCGGTCGGTGTTCGTGGCCGAAGGGGCCGAGGATGCCGCCCTGACCGAAGCCTACGTTCCGATGAAGTCCGAGCGTGTCCATTACATCCGCGGTTTTGCCGGGAACGATCTGCAAACCGGCGAAGACGCCATCAACGCCGCCATCGCCCATTGCGAAGCTGTGGGCGTCGGGCGCGGCGTCACCAACTACCGCCTGCGCGACTGGGGGATTTCCCGTCAACGCTATTGGGGTTGCCCGATTCCCGTGGTGCATTGCGACGCCTGCGGTGTGGTGGCCGAGAAAAAGGAAAACCTGCCGGTTGAACTGCCCTATGATGTCACTTTCGACATTCCTGGCAACCCGCTGGACCGGCATCCGACCTGGCGCAACTGTGCCTGCCCCAACTGCGGCCAACCGGCGCGGCGCGAGACCGACACCATGGACACCTTCATGGACAGCTCCTGGTACTACGCCCGCTTCACCAGCCCGCATGCCTCAACGCCCACCAATGCCGAAGACGCCGCCTATTGGATGAACGTCGATCAATACATCGGCGGCATTGAACATGCGATTCTGCACCTTCTGTACAGCCGCTTCTTCGCCCGCGCCATGCATGCCACCGGGCACCTGCCCGCCAAGGCCATTGAGCCGTTCAACGCCCTGTTCACCCAAGGCATGGTCACGCACGAGATTTACCTGACCCGCGACGCCAACGGCCGCCCGATCTATCATCTGCCCGAGGATGTGACGACCTTCACTCTGGCCGACCGCCGCGTCACGGTGCTCGGCGATGTCCCGCTGCCCGATCCCGACATGATCACCGATGTGGACGCATGGCTTCAAGGCCTGAGCGACGCAGGCGCGCTGGTCGAGGTGGTCCCTTCCGCCAAGATGTCGAAATCGAAGAAAAACGTCGTCGATCCGATGAACATCATCGAGGCCTTCGGCGCCGACACCGCCCGCTGGTTCGTGATGTCCGACAGCCCCCCCGAGCGCGACGTGGAATGGACGGCATCGGGTGCCGAGGCCACCTTCAAACACCTGTCGCGCGTCTGGTCCCTGTGTGACCGCATCGGCAACATGCCCGCCGATCATCAGGGCGTTGGCGACGCCGACCTGGCCCGCGCCACCGCCAAAGCCGTCGATGAAGTCACCCGCAGCATCGAGGGGTTCGCCTTCAACAAGGCCATCGCGAAACTTTACGAATTCACCAACACGCTGGCGAAGGCCAATGCCTCCACGCCCGCGATGAAGCAAGCCATCCGCACCTTGGCACAGCTGATGTGCCCGATGACGCCGCACTTGGCCGAATCGATCTGGACCTATCAGGGCGGCGCGGACCTTTGCGCGCAGGCGCCGTGGCCCGTGGCCGACCCGGCCCTGCTGATTGATGACACCATCACCCTGCCCATCCAGATCAACGGCAAGCGTCGGGCGGAAATCAGCGTGCCCGCCGACATGCCTGCATCCGAGGTTGAAAAACTGGCGCTGGCGAATGAGGATGTGCAGAAGTTTCTGGCGGGCGCGCCCGTGAAGAAGCTGATCGTCGTACCGGGGCGCATCATCAATGTCGTCATTTAACCGCCGCAGTCTTCTTCTGATGCCGCTGGTCCTGGCCGCCTGCGGCTTCACCCCGGCCTTTGGCCCCGGTGGCCCCGCCGAGGGGCTGACCGGAACCATCCGCGTCGCTGACCCCGCCGACAAGAACGGCTTCGATCTGGTCGCGCGGCTGGAACAACGGCTGGGCCGCCCACAGGCCGTGCGCTATGACCTGACCTATACGATCCGCACCGAAGCGGTGGGCGTCGGCATCACCCCCGACAACGCCATCACCCGCTACAACCTGACCGGCACCATCGACTGGACGCTGACCGACCGCACGACAGCCGCGCGCGTCACCGGCGGCACCGTCGCCAGCTTCACCAGCTGGTCCGCCACCGGATCGACCGTTGCAGGCCTCGCCGCCGAAGAGGACGCATCGCTGCGCCTGATGCGGCTTCTGGCCGATCAGATCGTCACCCGCATCATCGCCAGTTCGGCCACCTGGGCGCAATGAAGCTCGAGGGCGCGGCTGCAAACGCCTATCTGGCTAAGCCCGATCCGGCCCGCGCAGGCCTGCTGATCTGCGGGGCCGACCCGATGCGTGTGGCCCTGAAACGTCAAGATGCGATATTTGCGCTGATCGGCCGGGCGGGCGAAGGTGAACTGCGCCTGACCCGCATTCAGGCGGGCGACCTGCGCAAGGATCAGGCGCTGCTGTCCGACGCCACCCGCGCCGCAGGGTTTTTCCCCGGCCCACGCGTGGCCTTTGTCGAAGATGCCACCGACGGGCTGACCGAAACGCTGGCCGCCGCGTTGAAAGACTGGCGTGCGGGAGATGCGCAGATCGTGGTCACGGCCGGCAACCTGACCGCCAAATCCCCCCTGCGCGGCCTGTTCGAAAAACACCTGAACGCCGTGTCGATCGTGCTCTACGACAACCCACCTTCGCGGGATGAAATCGAGCAGGCGCTGGCCAAGGCGGGCCTCACGCGCATCGACCCTGCCGCGATGACCGACCTGACCGCCCTTGCGCGGGAACTCGACCCCGGCGATTTCCGCCAAATGCTGGAAAAGATCGCGCTCTACAAATATCAGGATGCGACGCCTCTGACCCCCACCGAAATCCACGCCCTCGCCCCCGCAACCATCGAGGCCGAGGTCGATGACCTGATCGCCGCCGTCGCTGACCAACGGGTCGCCGACATCGGCCCCCTGATGCGCAGGCTTGAAGGTCAGGGCATCCTGCCCGTGACCCTGTGCATCGGCGCGCTGCGGCATTTCCGCGCGCTGCATGTCGCCGCAACCGATCCCGGCGGCGTGTCCAACGGCCTGATGAAAACCCGCATCTTCGGCCCCCGCCGCGATGCGATGCAACGGCAGGCAGGCCATTGGGGCATGCGCAGGCTTGAAGACGCTATGGCGCTGCTGCTGGAAACCGACCTCACCCTGCGCTCCACCTCCCGCGCGCCCGCGATGGCCGTAATCGAACGCGCCTTGATCCGACTCGCGATGATGAAGCGCTGATCCTGCTCAAGGCCGCTGAAAACCAGGCCCCCGGGTGGCGCTGCCTTGCCCGCGCCACAGCTGTGCCAACAGCTCCCATCCATTGCCGCAGGAATCCACCCGATCGGGCTGCCGATGCCGAAATGAGGTCTTCGACCCCTAAAACTTGTCTAAAACTTTTCATCTGTCCGAAAATATCCCACGGGGGGCGCGGCCCTTCGCCCGCGGGGGGTGTGAAACCCCCCTCTTTTTCTCCAAACCCATCCTGCAGCAAACGCTCCAATGCGGTCAGACCCAGGCAACTGGGCCCGCCCCCCCTCGCCTGCCCACCGCAACCCTGCTAACCTGACCCGACATCAGTAAGGACCGCCCCCATGTACACCCTGATCGGCAGCGCCAAAACCCGCAGCGCCCGTGTGCTTTGGCTGCTCGAAGAACTCGGCCAACCCTTCACCCACATCGCCGCCGGGCCGCAATCGACCGAAGCCCGCGCCCACAATCCGGCGGGCAAAGTCCCCATTCTGATTGAAGACGGCCAACAGATCACTGATTCCACGGCGATCCTGACCTATCTCGCCGATAAGCACGGCCAATTCACCGCCCCTGCCGGAACAATCGCCCGCGCGCACCAAGACAGCCTGACCCATTTCCTGCTGGACGAATTCGACGCGATCCTGTGGACCGCCGCCCGCCACAGCTTTGTGCTGCCCGAGGACAAGCGCCTGCCTGCCATCAAGGACTCGCTGAAATGGGAATATGCCCGCAGCGTGTCACGGCTGGAACAGCGCCTTCAAGGCCCGTTCCTGCTCGGCGATGCCATGACGATTCCCGACATCATCGCCACCCATTGCCTGCTCTGGGGCCTCAGCGCAAAGTTCGACGCCCCCAGCGGTGCGCTCGCCGATTACCTTGCCCGCATGCGCGCCCGCCCCGCCTTTGTCCGCGCCATGGCGCTTTAGAAAGTCTTGCCATCCGTCGGCTTCGGCCGATTGATCCCAACACGCACCCTATGCGGGGGCCACTTCTGTGGGATTTCTCTCCGTCGGGGTCGGATCAACAGAAATCCGCGCCAAGCCGCCGGATCGACCCCTCCAACGGCACCGCCCCGACCAAGGTATTGGAAATTGTGCCATATTTCAGGATGTTGCGGTGCAGAAGGTCCAGACGCGCCTCTGTCTCGGCGCTGTCCACGATGATCTCATAGGCAATGCGGGTCAGCTTGGGCGGTGCGTCCTGCCGGATGGCTTCCAGCCGCACTTCGACGCCGTCAATCTGAAACGCCAACAGCGGCGTCACCCGTTCCACCCCCTTGATCATGCAGGCCGCCAGCGCCGCCAGCAGCAATTCCACCGGGTTGAACGCATCCTGACGCCCGGCCATATCGGTGCCCAGCACCACCTGCGCCTGCTTTGCCACTGCCAGACTGCCATGCGCATCGACCCGCCGCGCCGTCACCTTGTAGTCCATGCCGCCCTCCTGTTTGACCGCCGTCCTACAGCCATCGCCGCCTCAAGCCTTGATCCACCGCATGCCCTTGACAGCAACCGCAACCCACAGGCACACCCTGCCCCAAAGGAGCCTGTCATGGCCAAAACCCTCTCTCCCATCGAGTCGTTCATCGCCCCCTTGGCGAAACTGACCGTCAAGCACCCCGATCTGGAGGGCGCGGTGATCTGGGCCGATGGCCCCGACTGGCAGGCGCAGGATGATGCCGAAGCCCTGCTCGAGGCCGAGGAAATCCCGTTCTATGCCGAGGGCCTCCTGCTGGAGGGCTTCCACATGCAATGGCAATCACTGGCCGACTCCGAGGCCCCGAAAGACCCGGTCCACATCCGCCTGTTCTTTTGGCAAGGCGACGCCACGCCGCCGCCGCCCGAACCCGGACTTGTCCTGCTGGCGTCTGGCACATGGACTGGCTGATCCGCAGCTTGCGCGGGCTTGGCCCTGCCATCCCCCGGCCCAATGCGCAGGATGCGGTGCGCGCAGCACTTGGCGCGGGACTGGGCCTGCTGTTCACGGGCGTTGTACTGCATCTGATCAGCCCCACCGCCTCCCTGCTGGCGCAGCCGCTGCTGATCGCGCCCTTTGCCGCGTCTGCGGTGCTGATCTTTGCGGTGCCGAACAGCCCCTTGGCGCAGCCTTGGGCGGTGGTCGTGGGCAACACGATGGCCGCCTTGATCGGGCTGCTCACCGCACTGCTGCTGCCCCTGCCACTGCTGGCCGCCGCTTTGGCGGTGCTGCTGACCCTGCTTGCCACTGCTGCCCTGCGCGCCACCCATCCGCCCGCCGGGGCCGTCGCCATGGCCGTGGTTCTGATTTCAAACGGCGATCCTGCCCCGCTGACTTATGCGCTGCACCCGGTTCTGACCGGGTCTGTCGCCTTGGTCGTGGCAGGTGTCGCGTGGAACCTTGCAACGGGCCGGGCCTATCCGTTGCGCCAAACCGCCCCCAGCCCACATGGCACTGCCGACACCAATGCAAACCGCCGCCTGCAGCCCGGCACCGAAATTCTGGCCGCCGCCCTGACCAAATTGCGGCTTGGTGCCAATGTCGGCGTCGAAGATCTGGCCCGGCTGATCACCGCCGCCGAAGCGGAAACGGCAGCGGCAGCCTTTGGCCCGATCACCGCCGCACAGATCATGTCGCGCGACCTGATCACCGCCGCACCCCATACGGCACTGCCCGACCTTGCCGCCAGCTTTCGCAGCCACCGCTTCAAATCGCTGCCGATCCGCGACGCCGCCGGGCACTATGCCGGCTGCGTCACCATCGACGCCCTTGTCGGCCTGTCCGACCCGGATCTGACCGCCCAAGATCTGCGCGACCCCGGCATCCAAACCGCCACGCCCGCCACGACCATGGCCGACCTGATCAGCCTGCTTTCGGATGGCCGCCAACAAACCGTGCCAATCACGGATGGCCCGCGCCTGGTGGGCCTTGTCACAAGGTCTGACCTGCTTGCCCTGCTGATCCAACAGCGCGCCCGTCGCTGACGGCCCTTGCGCCTGCCCAACCCGCATGTCCAACTGCGCCAAACTCTGGAGAGCGCCATGATCTACGACACCCTGCACGCCGCCTGCGCCACCCTTGGCACCCGCCTGTTCACGGTCACGGTGCAAGACCCGGCCCAAAACCTCGCCCGCCGCGCCTACACCTCGCACCCCGTGGAATACCCGGTATCGGGCACCAAACCTCTGACCCGAGACGGCTGGTACGACCATTGCATCACCGGGCAACAGACCTTTGTCGCCAACACCACGCCCGAATTCGCCAAATATTTCTTCGATCACGCCCTGATCACTTCGCTGGGCCTTGGCTCTTGCATCAATATCCCGGTGGTGGAGGCGGGCCAGGTCCTTGGCACCGTCAACCTGCTGGCCGAAGAGCATCACTTCACCCCTGACCGCGTTGCGGCTTATGAAAACCTCGTGGCTGCACATCACAACGCCCTCGCGGCCCAAATGGCGCAGCTTTAGCCCGGTCACCTGTCCCGGCATATCCCAACACTGGGCCGTTGCCTTCATCCTTGGCCCCAAAAGCCAGCGGCTTCGCCCCCGATGCCGCCGTGCGCCGCTGCGCTGCGCCGCACCACAGCGCGCCAACACGCCCGTCCTGCCGGAAATCCTGCCCTCCACCCCCTGTTTTTTTATTGCGAAACGCCACCAGCCGCTTACCGTGGCACCATGACCGGGAATCCGGCTTCACCACATGCTCAACCCACAGGGAGCTTCCAATGCAAACCATCAAACTGCTTGCCACCTCTGCCCTTGCCCTTCTGACCGGGCTGTCGCCCGCCTTGGCACAACTGACCGAAGTCGGCGCCTCCGAAGGCCAACTGAACATCGTCGCGTGGGCCGGCTATATCGAGCGCGGCGAAACCGACAAGGCCTTCGACTGGGTCACCAAGTTTGAGGCCGACTCGGGCTGCAAAGTGAACGTCAAGACCGCCAACACCTCGGACGAGATGGTGGCGCTGATGAACGAAGGCGGGTTTGACCTTGTCACCGCTTCGGGCGACGCGTCGCTGCGCCTGATCGCAGGCAAACGGGTGCAGCCGGTCAACGTCGCCCTGATCCCATCATGGTCCAAGGTCGATCCGCGCCTGCAAGAAGCCAGCTGGCACACCGTCGATGGCGTTCACTATGGCACCCCCTACCTTTGGGGGCCAAACGTGCTGATGTACAACACCGAGGTGTTCAAAGAGGCCCCGACCTCTTGGAATGTGGTCTTCGAGAAGATGGACCTGCCCGACGGCAAATCGAACGAGGGCCGCGTGCAGGCCTATGACGGCCCGATCCACATCGCCGATGCGGCGCAATATCTGATGTTCCATAAGCCCGAACTGAAAATCACCTCGCCCTATGAGTTGAACGAAGACCAGTACAAGGCGGCGCTGGACCTGCTGCGCGGTCAGCGCGCCATTGTGGGCCGCTACTGGCACGACGCCTTCATCCAGATGGACGATTTCAAGAACGAGGGCGTGGTGGCATCTGGGTCATGGCCGTTCCAGGTCGGGCTGCTGAAGGGCGAGAAGCTGCCGATCGCCTCGACCATCCCGCAAGAGGGCGCGACGGGCTGGGCCGACACCACCATGCTGCATGCCGAGGCTGCCAATCCGAACTGCGCCTACAAGTGGATGGAACACACGCTGGCGTCCAACCTGCAGGCGGACCTGTCGGTCTGGTTCGGTGGCAACCCGGTGGTGCCCGCGGCCTGCACCGATGGATCGGGCATGCAAACCGCCGAAGGCTGCACCGCCAACGGTCTGGATGATTTCGAGAAAATCCGGTTCTGGACCACCCCTGTCGCCAATTGCAGCCAAGGCGAAGGCGCCTGCGTGCCCTATTATCGCTGGGTGTCGGATTACATCGGTGTGATCGGCGGGCGCTGACAACAACGGTGGGTGACCCCGGGGTTTGGCAGGCCAAACCCTTGGAACCACCCAGCCCACCCACGGCAGGGGCCACGCGCCCCTGCCCCACCCTCTCCGCTTTGGCGGCCAAAGGCCCTTTCCCATGACCGCAGCCGTAGAATTCCACGCCGTCTCCCGCCATTTCGGCCCCGCCTCCGCGCCCGTAAAGGCGGTGGACGGTGTCAATCTGACCATCGCCGAGGGCGCATTCTTTGCCATGCTGGGCCCTTCCGGTTCCGGCAAAACCACCTGCCTGCGCCTGATCTCTGGCTTCGAGTCCCCCACCGCGGGCGATATCTGCATCTTTGGCGAGAATGTCTCCCGCACCCCGCCACATCTGCGCAACGTCAACACGGTGTTTCAGGACTACGCCCTGTTCCCCCATATGAACGTGCGCGACAACGTCGCCTATGGTCTGATGGTCAAGGGCATGGCGCGCAGCCAACGCTATGCAAAGGCCGATGAGATGCTGGCCCTTGTGCATCTTGACGCCTACGGCAGCCGCAAACCCAGCCAGCTTTCGGGCGGCCAACGGCAACGGGTGGCATTGGCCCGCGCGCTGGTCAATGAACCCCGCGTGCTGCTGCTGGATGAACCCTTGGGCGCGCTGGACCTCAAACTGCGCGAAGCGATGCAGGACGAGCTGAAATCCCTGCAACAGCGCCTTGGCATCACCTTCGTCTTCGTCACCCATGACCAGCATGAAGCCCTGTCGATGGCCGACAGCCTTGCCGTGTTCAACAACGGCAAGATCGCCCAGATCGGCACGCCTGCCGAAATCTACACCCAACCCAAAACCCGCTTCGTCGCCGATTTCGTCGGATCGTCGAACCTGCTGCCCCCCGCCCTGACCGCCCAGCTCGGCGGCCCCGCCAAATGGTCCAGCTTGCGCCCCGAATCCCTGACCCTCGACCCACAAGGCGCGCTCAAGGGCACCGTCACCGCCATCCGCTACCTCGGCGCGGGCCACCGCATCAGCCTGACCATGCAGGCCACCGACATCGCCGCAATCCTGCCCGCAGGCCAGCCCCTTCCCGAACCGGGCACCGAAATCCGACTTGGCTTCTCAGCGACCGCCTTGCACATCATGGATGAAGCATGAGCCGCCCCGCAGTCATCTTGGTCCAAATATCCCCGCCGGAGGCTCCCTGCCCGGCAACCGAAGCCTCCGGCGGGCATATTTGCCGCCAAGATGAAAGCCCCGGTGCCGCGCAAGGCCAAAGGAGCGCGCCATGACCGCGATCTTCCCCACAAAATCCACCGCCGACCGCCTGACCGCCCTGTTCTGGCGCAAGCCCAAACTGTTGCTGGCGTTGATGCTGACGCCGCCCTTGCTGTGGCTGGGTGTGGTCTATCTGGGCTCCCTCGCCGCCCTTTTGCTGCAATCCTTCTACTCCATCGACGAGTTTTCCGGCATGGTGATCCCGGAATTCACCCTGAAAACCTACGCCGAACTTCTGCGCCCGCAGAATTACGACATCATCCTGCGCACGCTGTTCATGTCCGCCGCCGTCACCATCGGCTGTGCCATCCTTGCCTTCCCCATCGCCTATTACGCCGCCCGCTATGCCCGTGGTCGCTGGAAAGCGGTGTTCTATCTGGGCATCATGCTGCCGCTGTGGTCATCCTACCT
>JBIHZO010000370.1:0-3930 GCA_044231405.1 Cypionkella sp.
CGCACGGCCCGCCCGTCAGTTGCCAAACTGGGCATGGACCGCGTTGATCGCGTTCTGGTCCAGCGTGATTCCGGCCTGCGCGGTCAGGGCGTTGGTGTACAGCGTGAAGGCATCTGAGGCGATGGCCTGACCCGCCTGCACCTTGATTGCATCACGCAGGGTGGCGGCGTCTGCGTCATCGCCAGCGGGCGAGATGCTGTCCAGTTGCACCACGGCGGTGTAGCCCGGCCCTTCGATCACGCGCACATCGCCCTGCGCCATGTCGAACACCGCCTGCATCAGCGTGTCGGGCGCGCCCTCGACAAAGCCCTGACGATCGGTCGCAGCGGTGCGCGACACGATCCCGAACCCGCCCAGCGAAGCGCCGCCCTCGACCCCGGATTTCACGGTGATCGCATGGACCCCCAAAGCCTTTGCCAAAGCCTCCGCGCGCCAGCTTTCGGTGACTTTGTCCTTCACCTCGGCCAAGGGCAGTGGGGTCGGTGGCACCACTTCGTCAAGGCGCAGCGTGACAAGGCCGCCGTCGGCCAGCACGATGGCTTCGGCAAAATCGTCCGCCGCCAGCTTGTCGGCGGCCTCACGGAAGGCTGTGTAGCCGGCAATGGGATCATTGTCGTCGGCACCGGCGGCATAATCGGTGGTGGCGAGCGTCAGGCCCTGTTCCTTGGCCAGATCTTCCAGCGTGGCACCGCCTGCCAACAGATCGTCGATGCCTTCGACCTTGTCGGCGATGGCGCGGCGGGCGCTGTCTTGTTGCATCTCAGATGCCAGGGTTTCGCGGGCCTGTTCAAAGGTGGTTTCCTGCGCCGCCAGAACCGCGTTCATCCGAAACAGCGCTGGTCCCAAAGTCGAGGGCAAAGGCCCGACGATGCCCGGTCCGGCCAGAGCAAAAACTGCGTCGCCTGCCGCCCCCAGTTCGGATTTTGACACGTCGCCGAGGTCGATATCCTCAAGCGTCAGGTTGCGTTCTGCCACCAGCGATTCAAACGTCGCCCCTGCGTCCAGCTTGGCTTTGGCCGCCGTTGCATCTGCGTCAGTGCCAAAGGCCAGACGTTCGACCAGACGCTTTTCCGGTATCACGAAATCGGCAATGCGGGTCTGGTACAATTCTTTCAGCTTCTGCTCATCCACCGGCATATCCTTGGCCAAAGCGTCGGGCAGCAGGGCGGCATAGGTGATGCGCTTGGCCTCGGGGCGGGTGAAGGCGGCGATATTGGCGTCGTAAAAGGCCTGCAGATCGGCCTCGGTCGGCTCTGCCAAAGGCGACGGCAGATCGGCCGCGGTCAGGCGCAGCAGGGAATAGCCGCGCTGTTCGCCCGCGTAGGCCATCAGCGTATCGGTCAGGGCCGCAGGTGCGGTAAAGCCACCCACAACCGCACCCTGCATCAGCGACCGCGCGATGTCTGACCGCAAGCCCGCCTCGAAAGCAGCCTCGGTCATGCCGTTCTGGTCCAGCGTCATGCGGTAGGCTTCGCGGTCAAAGCTGCCGGTGGTGCCTTGGAACTGGGTCATCGTCGTCAGCTGGCTGGCCACAACGGCATCGCCGGCCGAGACGCCCACGCGCGCGGCTTCATTGTCCAACGCCGCGCGGGTGATCACGCTTTGCAGGACCTGCTTGTCCAGCCCCAAAGCCTGCGCCTGCGCAAGGCCCAGCGGTTGCCCGACCTGCGCCGAGAACGCGTTGATTTCCTGTCGCAGGGCGCGGGCGTAATCGTTCACCTCGATTTCACGGTCGCCAACGCGGCCGATCGAAGTGACCCCGCCGCCAAAACTGGTGACACCAAAGCCCAGAAAACTGGCGACCAGCATGGCCATCAGCACCCAGGCCAGAACTGAGGTCCCACGGCGCTTTTTTACGGGTGTGTCGTCGTCGGAGTGAGGAGCCTTGGCCATGGGTCTGCCTGTTCTGAAAGGTTTGCGCTTGTCTAAGCGGTTGGGCGCGGGGGGGCAAGGGTGTGGGCTGTCAGCCTTTGAACGCGGCCAACCTGCGGAACATTTCTGCGATGCCCGTGGTGTCGGCGTTGGCAAAGGCGATGCGGATCTGGCGTTGCCCTGCGGCGCTGCCTTCGGGTTGGAACATGGTGCCGGGCAGCATCAGCAGGCTGGCCTCGGACACCAGCCGTTTGCACAGCGCGTCAGAGGCAAGCGGGAACGGATGTTCGACATAGCCGAAATAGGCACCGCAGCCCAGCAGTTTCCAGTCGGGCAGGGCGTGGAAGCCACCCACCATGGCGGCGCGGCGGGACAGGATTTCGGCGCGCTCACCGGCCACCCATTGGCCCAGATTCTGCATCCCCCAAAGGGCACCGATCTGGCCCAGCTGGCCGGGGCAGATGGCGACGGTGTCGAGAAATTTCTCCACTTCGGCCAGACGGGGTTGCGAGGCGACGATGGCCCCCACGCGGTGCCCGGTCAGGCGGTAGGTTTTGGAAAAGCTGTAGAGGTGAATGAAGGTATCGGCCCAGTCGGGATCGGTGAACAGATCATGCGCGCGGCCGGTGCGGCTGTCAAAATCGCGGTAGGTTTCATCGACGATCAGCGCCAAGCCGCGCGACCGTGCCAGATCGCGGAAGGCGGCCAGCGTTTCGGCTGGATATTCCGCGCCGCCGGGGTTGTTGGGGCTGACCAGCACGATGGCGCGGGTGCGGTCGGTGATCAGTTGGGCGCAGGCCTCTGCCTCGGGGATCAGGCCCGCGCCTGCGGGCAGGGGGACCGTCTTGACCCCCTGCATGTCCAGCCACATCTTGTGGTTGAAGTACCACGGGGTCGGCAAGATCACCTCGTCCCCGGCACCGGCCAGCGTGGCCATGACGGCGCAGAAGGCCTGATTGCAGCCTTGGGTGATGGCCACCTGATCGTCACGGATCGTGCCGCCGTAGGCCACCGACCACTGCGCCGCGATTTCGGCGCGCAAGGCGGGCAGGCCCAGAACCGGGCCGTAAAGATGGGCCTCGGGCTGGTTCAGCGCGGCATCAGCAATCGCTTGGCGCAGACCCAGCGGCGGAATGTCCACCGGGGCGGCTTGGCTGACGTTGATCAGCGGGCGGCCGGGCGGGAAGGTGACGCCATTCAGCCAGCGCCGTGCCTCCATAACCGGGGGGGCAAAGGTGGCGGCCATGGCGGGGTTGAGCGGGTGGGTCATTGGCCTGTCCTTGTTGTCACGTTTGCACCGGGTCTTGCGCCGTGGGCGAATGCAGCCAAGTGCGTCAGTCCTGCCCGCGGAACGGCTGCACATATTGCAGCGCCATGTCCCACGGAAAGAAGATCCAGGTGTCCTGGCTGACCTCGGTGATGTAGCTGTCGACCATCGGCTTGCCCGATGGTTTGGCGTAGACGGTGGCGAAATGGGCGTTGGGGTAGAGTTTGCGCACAACTTCAAGGGTTTTGCCGGAATCGACCAAATCATCGACGATCAGAATGCCGGTGCCGTCGCCCATCAGCTCGGCCTGCGGTGACTTGATCACCTGCGCTTCGCCCTGCGCCTGATGGTTGTAGCTTTTGACACTGATGGTATCGACCAGACGGATGTCCAATTCGCGTGCCACGATCATCGCGGGCACCAGACCACCGCGGGTGATGCCGACCACAGCGCGCCAGACGCCGCCATCCGGACCCTTGCCATCCAGACGCCACGCAAGCGCGCGGCTGTCGCGGTGCATCTGGTCCCAGCTGACGTGAAAACCCTTTTCGTGCGGCAGACGGTCGTTCATGGCGTGGTTCCTGTGGCTGGCGGTGGAGCGGGGGCCAGCCCCCTGCACCCCCGGGATATTTGAGGACAGATGAATGGCTCAGGTGGCGGCGATCTTGAGGCCGAGCAGGGCCAGAAGCCCACCAAAGCTGCGATCGATGAGAGTTTTCAAGCTGATGTAGGTGGCTTTGGAGCGTTCAAACGAGAAAATGCGAGCGACGATCGTGTTCCAGATGGTTTCA
>JBIHZO010000046.1:0-12513 GCA_044231405.1 Cypionkella sp.
TGCCCGGAACAAAAAACAGCGCGCAACACGAATCGCTGCACGCCTTTGTCCCTTTGTATTGGCGCGAGATACCCCCCCACGCCCGCAAATTCAAGGGAATTCCAACCCTTGCGCGAAGGTTGGCCTAAAACGCTTTGGTTCAGAAACTGGTGACGATCAGGGTCAGGCCGTAGCGGATCGCCAGATCGACCAGGGAAAAGAACGTCGCTGTCAGCGCCGCCATGATGAAGACCATGATCGTCGTCAGCACGACTTCGCGGCGCGTCGGCCAAGAGACCTTGGCAACTTCGGCGCGCACCTGCTGGAGGAACTGGACGGGATTGGTTTTGCTGGCCATGGTCGGGGAAGCTGCCTATCTGAAGGGCGTTATCGTGGCGGGATACGCGGATCGCGCGGGGAATTCAAGCGGTCTAGCGGCTTTCCACCTGATCCACATAGTCGCCATAACCTTCCGCGACCATATCGTCACGATGCACAAAGCGCAGCGAGGCCGAGTTGATACAATAGCGCAGGCCGCCCCGGTCGCGTGGGCCATCGGGGAACACATGCCCCAAGTGACTGTCCCCATGGGTGGACCGCACCTCGACCCGCATCATGCCAAGGCTGCTGTCGCGCAGTTCGGCCACATGGGCGGGTTCGATCGGTTTGGTGAAGCTGGGCCAGCCGCAGTGGCTGTCGAACTTGTCAGCCGATGCAAACAACGGCTCGCCCGAGACGATATCGACATAAAGGCCGGGCTGATCATTGTACAAAAGCGGGCCAGAGCCGGGACGCTCTGTGCCGTTCTTTTGCGTCACCCGGAATTGCTCGGGCGTCAGGGCAGCGATGCGGTCGGCGGATTTGCTATAGGTCATGGGGCACTCCGGTTTGCTTGGCCACAATATGGGCGGTGCGGGCAGGTTTGCCAGAGGGATGGCGCGAATGTGTTGCGGTTTACTGCGGGGCTGCCGATTGGGCATAGGTCAGCAGGCCGTTGGTCTGCTCCAGTTTCGCGGCCAGCGACCGGCTGAAGATCGACATCATCAAGGCGGCCAGATCGCGATCTTCGGCCTCTATCCGGCGGATGGCGGCGGCGGGCAGGCAGAGCACGGTTGTGGCTGCATCGGCAATCACATCGGCATTGCGCGGTTGTCCGGTCATGTAGGCGATCTCGCCCACAATCGCCCCCGGCCCCAGCACCCGCACCCGCATCGATCGGCTGGCCATCGGCAAATGCACGCTGAGTCGGCCAGAGGCCACGATGAACACATCACCGGACTGGTCGGCGGCACGGATCAGCACCTGACCCTGCGCCAAGGTCAGCGTGGTCATCTGCGCCATCAGATCGGGCGTGCGCGAGTGCTGGCGGCCAAGGCTGGCCATGATAGTCGCGATATCGGCGTTTTCAGGGGGAAGCGCGGCCAAAGCCAGCAGGGCCGTTTCGCAATGTTCGATCGCCTCGTCCAGATGCGCCCAAATCTGGAAGCCATTCCCGTGCACAGGCAGGCCCCAACGGGTGAAAACCGCACGCAGCCCCGCCGACACCCCGGTCAGATGGGCCGCAATGCCCTGCGCCTGCATCTGCTGCGCCAGCTTGTCCAGCGCGGCGCAAGCGGCGGAATCGAAGGTGTGGACCTCGGTGAAATCCAGAATGACGGAATGCACCTGCGGCGTTTCGGCGGTGATGCGCCGCAGATGCGTGATCAGTTGCTCGACAGAGCCAAAGAACAGCGGGCCTTGCAGATGCAGGATGCGGATGCGGTGGCCCAGGCTTTGCATCGCCTCGGCATGCAGGGCGCTGCGGTCGCGGATGCTGCGGCGGCGGGCGACAGAGGTGCTGAGGCGGACAATCGGCATTCGCAGCGAGGCATAGGCAAAGCCGATCACCGCCAGCGCAAGCCCGATGCCGATGGCGGGCAGGATGCCAACCAGCGCTGTCGCCAGCACGATGACCAACACAATCAGCCAATCGGGCAGGATCAGCCGCCGATAGGTGGCCAGCAACCAATCCTCCAGCATCGCAAAGCCGATGAACATCAGCAGCGCCGCAGGGATGAACACCGGCACATGCGCCACCAGAACCGGGGCGCAAAACGCCGCCGCCCCCACGGTCAGGATATAGCCCACCACCATCGGGCCGCGCTGCACGCCCAGTTTCGACAGGATAATGCTGGCCCCACCTTGCAGATAGGCGGTCAGCCCGCCCAGAAGCCCGATCAGAATATTCGCGCCCCCGGCCACTTGCAGCTCGTGGTTTTCGTCGGCATCGGCGCGGGTGGCAAGTTCCACCCCCGACAGGTTCAGCAAAAGCCCCATCAGGTTCAGCAAAACCACCGCTGCCAGAATCGGGGCGACCGCCAGCACCGCCAGCCAGTCGATCTGCGTCACCATGGCCGGGCCAAACCCGCCGCCCGCCACGGTTTGCACCGTTGGCAACAGGCCCAGCGCCTGCATGGAGGCTTGGTCCAGACCGTAGGCAAAACTGACCAGATAGAACCCGGTCAGAAACACAAAGATTACAATCAGTACCGGAAGGGTCCCGCCAATCAGCCGGATCGACAGCACCAAAGCCAAAGCCATCACGACGGCGGGGATCAGGCGCAGCGCCACGGCAGGGTCACCCAGCGTTGCGGCCATGGCCTGCAACCCCGACGCCTCGGTCAGGATCGACAGCCCAGCATAGACCAACAGATAGCCAGAACTGGCCAGAAACCCTGCCGCCACGGGAAACGGAAACATTCGCACCAGCCGCCCAAGGCCAAGCCGCCCGATGATCCAGAACACAGCGCCCGACAACAACGCTGACACCCCGATGACGGCAAAGGCGGTGGCGATTTTTGCTTCGGCTGGCCCGACAGCTGCGCTGGCGGCAAGGATCACCGCCGGGGAGAGAATGGAAATTGTGGTGTCCTGACTGATCCCAAGGGCATAGGGCAGCCGCCCGAACCGCAGCAGGGCCAGAGATGCCACCGCAGAGCCGAACAGAAACAGCCCGGTGGCGAGGCCCAGCCCTGCCGACAAGGCCCCGGCAAAGCACAGGGTTGCCAACGCAAGGCAATGTCCCGTCGCATCGACGGCAAAGATCATGCCCACCATGGCCGACCGCCATGGGCCAGAGGTCGCCCGTGCAGGGGCTTCAGTACCTTGAGACACATCCCCCCCGCGCAGGGCTTCGGCCCCATCTGCTTGTTCTGCCCCCATGGCTAACGCAGGATGCCCAGCCCAAGCAACCGACAGATGCTGCGGATACAGGTTTTCATATGCCTATTTTTGCCGCATCTGCGCAACGCCGGTCCATTCCCCGGCCGCAGCCCCCGCACAGCGCATCACATGCAGACGGGCCACCGGATCATCGGGGGCGATTGTGGCGGCGCGGGCAAAGGCCGCCGCCGCAAGGTCCAGATCGCGCGCGCGAAACAGGGCCAGCCCTTGGGCCAGATCGTCGGCGGCTTCGGCCTTTTGGCTGCGCAGGGGTTCCGGGTCGGCGTCGCACACCTCGTACAGCCGCACCGGGGTCTGCCGCCCCACCACCGCAACAAGATCAACCTCACGCAGGGCGAAACGCTTCGGATCGGGCAAAGCGTCAAAGGTGGCGTCAGTGATCAGGAACCCGACACCATACTGCCGTGTCAGCCCTTCAATGCGCGCAGCCAGATTGACGGTGTCGCCCATCACCCCGCATTTCAGCCGGTTCGCAGCGCCAATGGTGCCAAAGATCAGCTCTCCGGTAGCCACGCCGATGCCGATCTGCACCGAGATGCCCGCCCGGGCCTGCCAGTCCTGCAAGGCCCTCTGCATGGCGATGCCCGCCACCACGCCGGCCTCTGCCCCCCGGTCAAACACCGCCATCACAGCGTCGCCGATGATGCTGTCGATGAAGCCCGCGCCTTCACGCACCGGCGGTTCCATCCGCGACAGAAAACCGTTCACAAAGCCCATCACATCATCGGGCGGCATCGCCTCTATCAGCGGGGTAAAACCGCGGATGTCGGCGAACAGGACCGAAGATCGCGCGCGCATGTGATCGCCCAAGCGCACATCGACAATCGAGGGCCGCCCCAGAAGTTCCAGAAACCGATGCGGCACAAAGCGGGCATGGGCCGAAGTCATATCGACCTGCCGCTCCAGCACGCCTTGCAACCGGGTCAACAGGCGGGCGTTTTGCAGGGCAACGGCGGCTTGCGCGCCCAGAACTGAGACCGTGCGGGCGCGGTCCGGACTGAAGGCCGCGCGCAGATGCGGGTTCTCCAGATAGATCACGCCGACCACCACCCCCTGCGCCAGCAGTGGGGCGCAAAGGACGGACTGCGGCCGGGCAAGCAACACATAAGGGTCGGCGGTGAAATCGCCGGTGTGGCGGGCATCGTCCAGCAGGACGGGTTCACCGCTGCGCTGCACCAGATGGGCCATTGCGGCGGGGTGGGTGTGATCCGCCTCGGGAAAGCCCGCGACCGGGGTCAGGGTGCCGTCTTCTGCCAGCAGCAAAACGCCGCGCGCCGCCCCGGCGTTCTGCGCGATGATGCGCAGGATTTCGGCGGTTCTGTCGCTAGCGCTGGACGTCTCGGCCAAGGCCCGCGCCGCGTGCAACAGGGTTTCGCTGTCAAACTGGGCGGGGGCGGTTTGGGTTTCGGCGGTCAGGCCAAGGTCCGGATGACGGGCGGCCAGGGCCTGCGCCCAAGCGGTGCCGCCCCAATCGTGATAGGCTTGGATCGCCTGTTGCAGGCTGGCGCGGGCCGGGTCGGTCGCCCCCTGCGACAGGTAGAACAGCCCCGCCCGTTCCAGCCCCAGCGCAAGATCGTGCAGCGATCCGGCCTTGCGCGCGGCGACGATGGCCCGCTCAAACGCCGCCATCGCAGCGCTGGCATGCCCGCGTGCGGCGGCCAGTTCGGCGCGCAGCAGGGTCACCCGGTGCAGATGGGTTTCGGGGACAAAGCGAGCGCGCCGGTGCAGGTGCCGGATCAGCAGTGCTGCCTTGGTTTGCGACAGCATCCGGCGCGGCAAGGGCAACCTTTGCGACAGATGGATCAGGGCCAAGGCATGGTAGAACTGATAATATGGATCAAATGCCATCGACAGCATGCCGTTCTGGTTGGCCTTCATCGCCCGTGCCTGCAGCAGAACCTGTGCAAAATCGGCCTGCATCAGGGCTTCCAGCAGCTTGTATTTGTGCAGATAGGCCAGCGAGGTGGCGTCCGCCGTCGCTGTCCATAGCGCCTTGTTTTCAGTCTCATCAAACGGGTGCGGGAAAACGCGGCCTTGCATGCGGTACAGGCTGTTCAACGCCATCGTCATGATGCGGCGGGTTTTCTCATGTGGCACCACGGTGACGGCGGCCAGATGGTTCTCCAGATAGCCTGTGACCTGTGGCAACGGCAGCCCGGCCATCAGCGCATAAGACCCATGGCCATAGCGACAATAGCCGTGCGTCTCGACATCGCCCCCGGCCAATGATTGGTCGGCGGCGTGCAACAGCAGCGGCAGGCATTGGGTCAAGGGGGCCGACCAGTGCCGGATGAACGCTGCGTTCATGTTCAATATGCGCCCGGCATTGCTTTGCGCCCCCAAAGCGGGGATCAGCTGTTCCGCCATTTGCGCCAGTTCCAAGGCCCGCAGCGGCCGACCCAGAACCAGCGCATGCAGCATGCCGTAGATCGCATAGGCATAGGCCGAGTCCGCTGCATTGCCGTGGCGCAGCGACATCCGCACCAGCCGCAGCGTGATCAGCGGCAGCAAGGTGGACGAGGTGAAATAGGCGGGCGGGCACAGCAGCACCAGCACCCGCATGATCGCCCGCAAGCGCGGGTCGGTGATCTGCGGCAGGTCCAATATCTGCGCGTCGGTGTAACGGCGGTTCTGCCATTTGGTCAGCACAAACGCAGCCAGCACCCGGGGCAGGCCTGGCGCGCGTGCCAAGGGGGCGTCCAGCAGCACCAGCGCGTCATGGCCCACCTGCAGGGCCTTCAGGTATTGCACCTCGGAATTGTGCAACAGGATCACCACCTCAAGCACCGCGACGCGGTCCAGCACCGCCAGATTCTGCGATAGCAGGGCCTGCGCGAGGGCTTCGGCTTGCGGGATACGGCCCAGCAGACAGGCGATCTTGGCGCATTCCAGATCGACGCGGAAGGCCAGCGCAGGGTCACTGTCCCATCTGTTGCCGGGCACAGTGCGGGCGGCGGCAACGTAATAGATCTGTGCCGCCTCATAGGCATTTGAGGCCATACTGCGCGCGGCAGAGGTCAGAGCAAGGCCGCGCAAGCGCAGTCGCATCTTTGCGTCCAGATCGTCAAAACCCGCGATCAGGTGGTCGGTGACCTCAGAACCCTGCACCTCGGGCTGGTCCAGCATCAGCGCCCCAAGGCGGGCGTGCAGGCGGCTGCGGGTGGCCGCGTCCAGCATGGCATTGGCGGCCTGTTGCACGCGGTCGTGGCGGAATTGATAGCTTGCGCCGTGATCGGTTGCACCCAGAATGTCGGCGCGGCAGGCCTCCTCCAGATCGGTGGTGACGGCAGTCAGGTCGCGCCCGGCAGCGCGGGCCAGCAAGCCGGTGTCAAAGCGGCTGCCCATGCAAGAGGCGATACGCAGCAGATGCTGCGCGGGTTCCGGCAGGGCCAGAATCCGCTCTGCCACCAGATCAACGACGTTTTCGGTAAAAGCCTCGGCCTGCGCACCATCGGCATCCCAGAGCCAGCCAACGCCCGACGGATCGCGGAAAATGCGGCCGGTACGGGCCAGGGCCAACAAGAACTGTCGGATGAAATAGGGGTTCCCGGCGGTCTTGCGGGCGATGATTTCAGCCAGCGGGGCGGTGGCTGCGGCGTCCGTCCGAAGGCTATCGGCCACCAACTGCGCCACCTCGGCCGCTTGCAAGGGCCGCAGCAGGATGGGCGAAGGCAGGTCTGTGGCACCGTTCAACAGGTGCTGCACCGGATGATCCGGCCCAACCTCGGTATCGCGATACGCCACCAGCAACGCCAGATGCTGCAGACCGGTGTCCGAAAGAATCAGCCTTATCAGCCCCAACGAAGCCGAATCGGCCCATTGCAGATCATCCAAGAACAGCACCAACGGCGCGTCGGGCTGTGCCAAAGCCGCCAGAAAGCGGCGAAACACCAGAGACACCCGGATTTGCGCCTCGTTCAACCCCAGTGCGGGCACCGGGGGTTGCGGGCCGATCAGGGCCTGATAGCGCGGCAGAATATCCAGCAAAACCTGCCCGTTGGGGCTTAGGGCCTCAAGCAGGCGGTTGCGCCACATATCAAATGCGTCTTGCGAACCGGACAGGATTTGCCGCAGCACCATGTCAAAGGCGGCCAGAAAGGCGGCGTAGGGTTGGATGCGGTCCAACTGATCAAACTTGCCTTGCGCCATGCGGGTTTGCGGCGGCAAAGCACTGCGCGCCAGCTGCGCGATCAGCGTCGATTTGCCCGCGCCCGAAGAACCCGTCACACGGATCAGCCGCCTGCCCTGCCCGCTCAACGCCGCCGCCACTTGCGCGGACAACACCGCCAGAGCTGCGTCCTGACCATAGGTCATTTCGGGCAGGTCCAGTTTTGCGGATGGCGCACCCGTCAGAACCGCCAGAATCTCGGCAGCAGATTGGGGGCGCAGATCGGGGTCTTTGGTGATCATCCGCCCGATCAGATCAGACATTGGGCGTGGCAGGTCGGGGGCAAGGCTGTGGGCGGGGGGCGGCAGATGGGTCAGATGGCGGTGCAGCATCGCCCCTGCATCGGCGGCGGCAAAAGGGCGCGCGCCTGTCGCCAATTCATACAGCACCACGCCCAGCGCGTAAACATCGGCGCGGTGATCGGCAGGGCGGGCCAAGCGTCCAGAATGTTCAGGGGCAAGGTAGGGCAATGCGCCATCCGAGCGGGTTTCCGAGGCATCAATGTCCCCGCGCAGCAGATCCGGCGTCACCCGCAACGCTTGTGGGATCAAGGCACCCAGCGTCAGGCCATTGCCGTGCAAAACAGCCATTGCCGTCGCCCAATCGCCCGCCAAAGCCACCACCGAGGCCGGAGCCACCCGGCCCATCACATCCAGTTGCAGCCGCTGCAGGGGCGGTGATGGTTGCGGGTCGGTCGGGGGGATGGGGACGGCCATCAGTCCTTGCATGTCAGGTTAGGCGGTGATCGAACAGGCCACCTGCCGGGGGTTCAGATAGGTGTAGGGCACTGCCAGACTGGCGTTGCGGGCGTCGATCTGCGCGGCCAGCCGCAGCAGGTCGTGGCGGAAGTCGGTGATCAGCGGCAGGACATCGTCCGAAGCCGCGAAAAAGCTGTGCGGAAAATGGCCCAGCGGCATTTCGGTGCGCCGCGACAGCAGCCGCACCATGATGATCTGGATCGAGGCCGCTTCAAAGTCGGGCAGGGCGGCGGCAAGGTCGGACTCTGTCCAGACTTCGGATTTCGACTGCGGCGGCGGACGGTGCAACGCGCCGGGGCTGTTGGGGATGAAGCCGTAGTAATCATATTGGCCATTGTTGCCCGCCGCATGGCCTGCGGAGGCAGCATAAATCAGCCGGGTCAGCAGTTCGATCAAGGTTGCGCGGTCGGCAAAGCCCGATTCTCCGGGCAAACCACGCACTGCCCCGCCCCGGTCGCTGCGCAGTTCGGCGTGGAAGGATTGCAGTTCATAGTCGGCCAGCACATCAGCGTCGCTTGCGTAGAAGTGATGCACCATATTGCGGACATAGCGCCCGATCACTTTCCACAACTGCATGGCATCGTCACGCCAGTGATAGCCGGGCAGCGCACCTGCGTCGCCCACCCCACGCGCGGCAATGTCGGCGGGGATGTTGTGGCGGGTGAAATCCCACTCCTCCCACCAGCCCCGCGCCAGCAGTTCAAACGCTCCCTTGGCCCCGATGGCCATGGTCCGGTCAATCGGCCCACCGGGGGCCAGCATCTTGGTGCGCGCGCTGGTGTTCACAGCCATCGTGAATTCCAGATGCGGGGCCAGCATCTGGTGGATCGGATGTGCGCGCGGCAAGGTGCGGTTCATTGCGATGTCAAACACCTCGACGATCAGATGGCCGTGCAGCAGATGTTCAATCACCTCATGCACCTGCGCGTCTGCCGATTGAGTGTAGGTCTTGACGGCCAGCCAAGTGCCCTTTTCGTCGTTCGGAGTGAAAATCGGAGCTTGGGACTGGTAAAGCTGAATGGCAATCGGGCGCAGCTGGCGGTCGGCTCCGACGTAGAACAGCACAATCGGGCAGGCCAGATAGGCGCCCGGATTGACCGAAATGCCTTGCAGGATGGCGTAATCGCACAGGTAGAGGCGCCCGGCCGCTCTGGCCTCGGCCAGAGTGTCTTCTTCATCCAGCAGCCCGGCCACCAATTCATCCGTCACCGGAAAATGAGCCATCGGCGCGGTGTAGCGGCGGATCAGGCAAGGGTTGATACCGCACAGCCGTTGCCGCGCAAATTCGACATCCTCGCGCCAGCGGTCCATTGACAGCGGCTTGGCAGCGTTGCCCAGCACCAGCAGCCCGTAGGCCTGCAACCCCCGCCGCGCCAGCAGCCAGTTCTGGATGTAACTCAGCACCAAGGACACCACTGAGGCGCCGATGATCTTGTACATTCGACCCGAGATATAGGGGGTGTAATTCTCGGGGCCGGACAGGCTTTTCAGGAAAGGCGGCAGGGGCAGCGGCACGGTCTGGCGCGGTTTGGGATCGGTGCTGTAGATCTTGAAGACCTGCCGATACCACGGCACCGGGGTCCAGACCCGTGTGCTGCGCGCTTCGGTCCTGACATAGCCGTGCAGGAACTGGGACTGCCCGCGCTGCACCTCCAGTCCCTGCGCACGGGCCATTTGCCGCCCTGGATCATCAGACTGCGGCAGGCTGGGGCGCATGTAGACGTCATCTGACGTGATCGTCGCCGTGGTGTGGTCGGCGTTGGTTTCCGCCGTCTCTACACGGTCGTCAGGGATCGGTCTGTTCTGGCCGAACAGGCGGTAGGCAAACAGCCGGGCTTTGCGCGGCCACATCCCGCCCAGCCGCAGATAATCCAGCGAGGGCGGATCGGTATAGCCGCGCGGGGCTATCGGGCGCAAAGCAGCGGGCAGATTGGCCAGCGAATACAGGCACTGATTGCCTTCATGATAGCCCAGCGCTTCGGTGATCGTCACCTCGGCCACGGGCTGCCAGGGATGCAGGGCCGCGTCCCATGGGAACAGCGCCGACAGATCATAATCGCGGTCACACAGGGGCGACCAGTCCATGATCTGTATCTGCAGCTGATAGCGCACAGGGCCGCGTTGCAGGCGGGACAGATATTCATCTTTCAGATAGTTGCGCGACAAGGCTTCATTCGGCCAAGCCTCCTGGAACCACGCATCACCCAGATCGGATTCGGCGGGCACCCCATCTTGGGGCTGATCATCCGGCAAGGGCAGCAGCCGGAACTTGGCATAGCGTTCGCGCCCGTCCTGAGCCACGAATTGCAGCGGCGTCTGGCTGTGGAAATGCTGGTGCGCAAAGCTTTGGGGGTCACGGCGCACGGCAGAACGGACGTTCCAGTAACACCGTGGATTGCGACGGAAGTAGTCGATCAACTCTGCCCGCCCGCCTTTGATCTTGGCCCAGGTGAACTGCCAGAACGTGTCCATGTTCCAGAACGGTCCGGCGACCCCGGTGTTCATCAGCAAATCACAGGGGCTGTGGATCGGCGCATCCGCGAACTTGAGAGAGGCAGAGCGGACCACCAATGCCGCATCGTCGAGAAAGCTGACGGCGGCATGGCGCAGACGGCAGGGGAATTCCCGCCCCGCGATGAAGAAACTGTTGGCCGGGATCGCCGGATTGTCCAGCACCACCACATGGCCCCGCACCACAAGGCCGTTTTCATGGCTCATACGGACGCGGCGGACCAAGGAGTTAAGGGTGATGATGACAATCATGAAGACCCGCATCGCCCACATCATCAGGCGGCCTGCGCGAAACCTGTCCCACAGGCTGATCCATATCTGCCCGACGATTGCCAGCACCGTGCCACCCCATCCGCTGCGCGCATGAGGTCAACGTAAGGTTAGTTTTGGAAAAAGCGCAACTGTTCGCTGCCCACTGGCGCAGCAAAGCGCGCTATGCGGAACCCGTCGACTCTCTGGGAAAACTGGCAGGAGTTGGGGGACTCGAACCCACGACCCTCGGTTTTGGAGACCGATGCTCTACCAACTGAGCTAAACTCCTGTGCCTTCGGCGGGGTTACGGCAGGGCTGACGGGAAATCAAGGGGGATTTCCGGGTTGCACCGCCGCAAATCGCAAAAGCCGGGATTTTCAGGCCCGGCATCAAGGGGGCGGCGGGTCGGTGTCCATCGGGCGAAAGCAGTTGATATCCCCCGAAACCTCGTGCGTCACCTTGGTGATGGTGGTGGCAATGACTTTGCCTTCGCTGTCACGGGTGAACTGGGTGTCCATCGTGGGCGCCGGGGGGATCAGGATCAATTCCACTGTCTGAACCTTGCCCGTCACGGGCGGGATATTCTGCTCGATGACCTCGACAATCCCGGCAGACACAACCCGCACCACAAGGGCCGAATGATGCGCCTTGCCACGGACTTGATCAAAGAAATCCTCGCTGAACTTGCTGCCCTCCGCGCTGCTGACATCAATGCGGGTGGTCTTGCGCCAGACATAGCTTTGAAACTGCAGCACGTCGCCGGGCCGCAGCGACACGATGTTCACCGGTGTGCCCCAGATATACGAGACATTTTTGCCGAATTTCGGCGTGAGCCCGATGGAGGATTTCGCCCCTGCACCGACAATGGCATCTTCGACCAAAGTCCAGCACTCGCCGTTTTTGTATCTGTTGATCTGGCGTTGCGCAAAAGTCAGTGCGGTGTTGGCGACATAGGGCATTGGGACAATCCCTTGATATGGTTGCAAATTGAACCGGGTCGAAAATATGTTGACCGTCGGCGCAAATATTAGCGCGAAATGGGGATGTTGGGTAGATTTTTCACGCGCCGGCAGCTTGGCCTTGGTTTGGCCATCCGATATGATGCACGGCCGTTGAAGATGGAAATTGTCGATGATCCCCGCCCGATTTGCCCCCGTTCTGTTCGGCCTGATCCTGTCAGGGCTGATGTCCTTCATCGTCTCCGGCCTGTCGACCTTTCGCGCCCTTGGCTTGGATGGCGGTTTTGGGGCGGCATGGATGGGAAACTGGGTGGTGTCTTGGGCAGTGGCTTTTCCGGTGGTTCTGGTCGTGGCCCCGATCACCCGGCGGATCGTGGCGCGGCTGGTGCGTTAATCCGCGCGCGAGATCTGCGCAGACGGTGGGTGAACCCGCGTCAGGAAGCGGAACCACACCCACCTTATCCCAGGCACAGCGCAAACAAGAACCGCGCAGGGTTGCCCCTGCGCGGTGTCGGTCATGGCGTCGGCTGCGTGCTTGCACGCACCATCCGTTACGCCAGGATTTTCGAGACGACGCCTGCACCGACGGTGCGGCCGCCTTCGCGGATGGCGAAGCGCAGTTTCTCTTCCATCGCGATCGGAGCGATCAGTTCGACGTTGAACT
>JBIHZO010000371.1:0-3902 GCA_044231405.1 Cypionkella sp.
CTGTCCCGCCGGATGAAGGGCGCTTTGGTGTGGCACACAGGCGGACACGGTCAGCGCGGCTGCTGCCATGCCGCCCCAGCGCCGCCGTTCACGCCAAGCTGACCTTGGTGGCATCTTCCCTCTCATCTGTCCTGCGGAGGGAACCAAATTTGGGCGCATTGGTTCCCTTCGAGCGCCAGTTTCTTGCGCGGACCCAAAATGAGGTGACCCCTGATGCGAGAACCTGATCAAACCGGCACAGTCGCGAAGGTTTATGTAACCTGTCTGGCCCTTCTGGTCGGCGCTATTGGGCTTGTGATCGGTGTCGGGGGCGTCTGGCTCATCCTGTTGGACGGGTCGTGGTACTATGCGCTGGCGGGGCTTGGGATGATCGGGTCGGCGGCTTCGCTTGGGCAAAGGCGGATGCTGGGGGTCTGGCTCTATGGCGTCATTTTCGGCGCGACGGCGATTTGGGCCCTGTGGGAGCGGGGCTTGAGCGGCTGGGCACAGGTGCCGCGCCTTGGCGGGCCTGCCATTCTGATGATCCTGATCCTGCTGGCCATTCCGGTGCTGCGGCGGGTGCCGGGCGGCTGGCGCTCTGACCGGGCGGTCTTGGCGGCGGGGGTTGGCTTGGGCCTTTTGGGGCTGATTGCGCTGGCGCAAACGAACGCCCTGACCGCACAATCCGACGCCGGGGCATCTTCAGTTACGGCAGCCATGGACGGGAGCGCCGGGGCCGACTGGTCGGCCTATGGCGGCACGACCCATGCAACGCGTTATTCGTCGCTGGCGCAGATCACCCCCACAAATGTGGGCCAGTTGGAGCAGGTCTGGGAATATCGCACCGGGGACATGCCCAATGCCGCCGCCGAGGGCCGGTATTCGCCGGAAAACACACCGCTCAAAGTCGGGGACCGGATCTTTGTCTGTTCCGCCATGGGGATCGTGATCGGCCTTGATGCCGCGACGGGGGTCGAGGCGTGGCGGCATGATCCGCAGGTCTCGACCGAGGCCATCCCATACGGTGCCACCTGCCGCGGTGTGGCCTATCACGCCACGCCCGGGGAGCAGGTCTGCGCCACGCGGATCCTCTGGGGCACGCTGGATGCGCGGCTTATGGCGGTTGATGCCAAGACCGGCGTTCTGTGCCCTGACTTCGGGGTGGGCGGCGCGGTCGATCTGACGCTTGGGATAGGGGAAACCGTGCCGGGGTGGTATTCCGTCACCTCGCCGCCGACCATCGTGGGCGGCGTGGCGATCGTGGGCGCGCAGGTCAAGGACGGGCAGGCCGAAGACGCGCCCTCGGGTGTTGTGCGCGGTTATGATGCGGTGACCGGGGCTTTGGTCTGGGCCTGGGACCTTGGCAACCCGGACCTGACGGGCGCGCCGCCCGAGGGCGCAGTCTATACACGCGGCACGCCCAACATGTGGACCAGCGCCTCCGGGGATGAGGCCTTGGGGCTGGTCTATCTGCCGCTTGGCAACTCATCGGTGGATTACTACGGCAGTCAACGCTCGGCGTTGGAGAACGCACATGCCACGTCGCTGGTGGCGCTGGATGCCGCCACGGGACGCAAGGTCTGGCAGTTTCAGACGGTGCACAACGATGTCTGGGACTATGACCTTGGTGCGCAGGCGACGCTGGTGGATTTCACGGTGGACGGCGCATCGGTGCCCGCCCTGATCTTGCCCAGCAAGCAGGGCGACATCTATGTGCTGGACCGCCGCACCGGCGTGCCACTGGTGCCCTTTGAGGAACGCCCCGTGCCGCAAGGCGGGGTTGAACCGGAGTATCTGTCACCCAGCCAGCCGTTTTCCACCTATCACACCGTCGCCAAGCGGGACTTGACCGAGGCCGACATGTGGGGCTTCACGCCGATTGATCAGCTGTATTGCCGCATCCAGTTCCGGCGGGCGTCCTATCAGGGCATCTATACGCCCCCCACATCGGACCAAAGCTGGATCCAGTATCCGGGCTACAATGGCGGGTCAGATTGGGGCGGCATCGCCGTCGATCCGGCGCGCGGGATCATCATCGCCAACTACAACGACATGCCCAATTACAACCGCCTGATCCCGCGGGCCGAGGCTGACGCGGCGGGATTGACGCCGATGAACGCGCCGGACGGTGCCGCCGAGACGCCTCTGGGCGAGGCCGGGCCGCAGACCGGCGCACCCTACGCCATTCAGGTCAACGCAGGCTGGCGCGTGCCCTTCACCGGGCTGTTGTGCAAGGAGCCGCCCTATGGCGGCATCCGTGCAATCGACCTTGCCAGTGGGCAAACGCTGTGGGACCGCCCGCTGGGGACGGCGCGCAAAAACGGGCCATTTGGCATCCCCAGTATGCTGCCGGTCGAGATTGGCACGCCGAACAACGGCGGCGCGGTGGTCACGGCGGGCGGGCTGATCTTCATCGCCGCCGCCACCGATGACCTGTTCCGCGCCATCGACATGACCACAGGAGAGACCCTCTGGCAGGTCGTCTTGCCTGCGGGCGGCCAGTCCACCCCGTTTGCCTTCGAGGCTGGGGGGCGGCAGTTCATCGGCATCATGGCCGGGGGGCATCACTTCATGGAAACCCCGATTGGTGATCATGTGCTGGTCTGGGCGTTGCCGGCGTAATGCCGAAGCGGACCGGTTATTCGGCGGCCCAGATCACGCTGCATTGGGCCATCGTCGCCCTGATCGGGGTGCAACTTTTGGTCAACGCAGGCATGCAGCAGGGCTTTGCCGACCGGATGAACGGCACTTCCCCAAGCACTGGCTGGGCCGTGCTGCATATCGCGCTGGGCCTTGCCGTGCTGGGCCTTGCCGCCCTGCGTCTGGGTCTGCGCCTGACGCGCGGGACCCCGCCGCCACCGCCGGACAATCCCGTTCTGGTCACTTGGGCGGGAATGCTGGCGCATCTGGCGCTGTATCTTTTGATGTTTGCGATGCCGCTGACCGGGGCCATCGCCTGGTTCGGTCATAGCGAGATCGCGGCAGAGTTGCATGAGCTTGGCCAACGCATCCTGGCCCTGCTGATTGGCCTGCATGTGCTGGGCGCGCTGGTCGAGCATTTCATTTTTGGCCAGAACACCTTGCTGCGGATGTTTCGCACCGAAGCCAACGTGCCGCGCAAGGCCGCCTTGCCCCGGAAGCAACGCCGACCGTGATGTGAAGCCCCTGCCCACAGACGCGGCTTTCCGCCTGTTGGACCGACCCTCGACCCCAGGCGGCGGAGCCACATGACCATCGCAACGTTGGCAGGTGGGCGATATTGCCCCAGCTTTCGCAGGAAACGCAAACCGTGATCCGACTTCAAAATGCAGTCCTTGTCGCCGCCTTGGCCGCCAGCCTGATGTTCACGGCCGCCTCTGCTCAGGCCGAGATCATCAGGTTCACCACGGCCATGACCGGGACGGCCGAAGTCCCTCCCACCGACAGTGCTGCGACCGGTACCGCTGAAGTGACGCTGGATACCGAAGCGAAAACGGTCACCTGGACCTACACCCATGAGGGCCTGAGGGGCGACATGACGGCGGCTCATATTCACGGCCCTGCCGCCGCGACCGAGGCCACGGGCCCCGTTGTCGATACGATGACGGACACGATGGCAGGCACAGCCCCGATCACCGATGCGCAGGTCGCTGACCTGATGGCCGGGATGTATTACTTCAACATCCACACCGTAAAGTTTCCCGACGGCGAAATCCGTGGTCAGCTTGCTGTGATGCAGTAAAAGCCAGCTCTCCGCCACGCGCCGCCCGATTGGTGGCGCGTGACTGCCCCAACCGACCGGCGCCTGTGGAACCTTACCTTTGCCCAGAGCGTTGTATACGTGGAGCAGATGACAGGCCTGTCAATCAGGCCCGACGGCACAAGGAACAGGGCGGTTTTTCTGATTTCCCGCCTTGACCAACGCAATGGTAGTCGAGCCTTTA
>JBIHZO010000001.1:0-34553 GCA_044231405.1 Cypionkella sp.
TGCCCGCCCCGGTGCTGACCTTTGGCACGCTGGAGGATGACAAGGGCCTGAACGGTGAGGCAGGCGTGCTGCGGCTGGCGATACCGGTGTTGCCCGGTGATGCGGGCGGCCCAGTGGTGGATGCCAACGGCGCCGTGGTGGGGATGCTGCTGCCGGGTGCTGCGAATGGTGCCAAGCTTCTGCCCGATGGCGTGGCCTTTGCCGCCACAGCGCAGGCGCTGACACAGGCCTTGGCAGCGGCTGGAGTTGTGACATCGGCTCCTTCAACCACCGGCCTCGCCACGCCAGATGCCCTGAACGCGCAGGCCTTGGGCATGACCGTGCTGGTGTCCTGCTGGGAGTAAAACTGGCGGGTTTACGCCCGCCAGAACCGGGGCAACAGCACCACCAGAATGGCCAGTAGCCCCAAACGGCCCAAGATCATCGCCAGCGACATCACCCAAATCGCGGCATCGGGAAAATCGACAAAGGTTCCGGTGCGCGCCACCATGGGGCCAAAGCCGTAGCCGATGTTGCCAAGCGAGGTCCAGATCGCCCAGATCGCGGAATACATATCCACCCCCATCAGGGTCAGCATCACCGACATCAACCCCATCAGCAGAATGTAACCGCTGATGAACAGGATCAGACCGTTGATCACGTCTTCTTCGACATTGCGGCCATCGTATTTCACCGGGATCACCCGGCTGGGCATGGCGATCTGACGCACGGCAGCGGCCAGCGCCGATCCGGCGACCTGAACGCGAAAAACACTCAACCCCGCCGCAGAGGATCCCGAACAGGCCCCGATCACCCCGATGACAAAGGCCACCACCAGCATGTAACCGCCCCAAGAGGCAAAGCTGCCAGAGAAGAACCCGGTCGAAGACATGATCGACACCAGATTGAACAGCGCCTCGCGGAAGGCGTCTTCCAACTCCATCTCCGAGGTCAGCACCCGCCACAGCGTCACCGACCCCACCGCATAGGCGATCCAGCGCAGATAGGCCCGCACCTGACTGTCACGCCACAGCGGTTTCGCCTGACCGTTCACCAGTTGCACATACCGGATATAGGGCAGGCTGCCCAAGATCATGAACAGCGCGCCCGCGTATTCCATGGCACCGGGGTATTTCGCAAAAGACATATCCGAATTGGAAAAGCCCCCGGTGGCGATGGTGGCCATGCCGTTCACAACCGCAGACAACTCGTCCATACCCAGCGCAAGATAGGTGGCACCGCAGATCACGGTCAGGCCGAAATACACGATCACCAACTGCCGCGCGATGTCGGTGGCGCGGGGCAAAGCCTTGCCGAAAGTGTCGAACCCCTCGGTCTTGAAATATTGCATGCCGCCAACCCGCATCACCGGCAGGAAGATCATCGCCACAAAAGCAATGCCCAAGCCGCCGAAGCTGTTCAGCATCGCACGCCACAGGTTCATGCCGGGCGGCAGGGTGTCGAGTCCCACGATGACGGTGGAGCCTGTGGTGGTGAAACCGGATGTCGCCTCAAAATAGGCATCGGTGAACGACAGATGCGGCTCTCCCAACATCAAGGGCAAGCCGCCAAAAACCGGGATAAAGCCCCAGATCGCCGCCGTCAGCAAATAGGCTTGCCGCAACGACAACCCCTGCCCCAGCGCGTTGGTGGTGGCGATGGACAACAGTGCGCCAATGCCACCGGTCAGAATCGCGCTTTCCAGAAAGTCGGTGCCATTGGCAAGGCCGGCGCGATGGTCAATGACCGCAGGTGCCAGCATCAAAATGGCCAGCACGATCAGGATACGCCCGACCACATAGACGATGGGTCTAAGGTCTATCATGGTTGTCGCAGATAGCGCCGCGAAGGGCTTGCGTCAATTCCGCGTTGTGATCTGACCTGCAGAAGGCGGGGGTTTCACACCCCCGCGCTCCGCTTCCCCCGTGGGATATTTTCAGACAGATGAAAAATGCCAGACAAGTTTCAGGTGCTTAACCAACGTGGTAAAGGCTGGCGAACAGCTTCGGGTCCAGTGAGTCCGCCGCAAAGGTGGCGCCTTCTGTCAGCACCGACACCGCGTCATGGCTGTGCAGACTTTCCTGATGAGAGGCCACGATCCGGAAATCACCGATGCGCGGGTCGTCCTGCAGGGCGGCGCAGAAGCTGCGCGCGGCGTCCTCGACAAAGATCGGGTTGGCGGCATTCAACTCGGCAAAAGCCTGTTCATCCTCGCGCTTGACCATCACCTGGGTTTCGGTCGGCACGGCTTGGCGGGCCAGTTCGATCAGGTCCTCAAACCACAAACAGTCGTTGCCGACCGCTTCCACCGAGATCCGCGCCACGGAACGCTGAGAATGCGGCGTGGCCAACTGACCACGGGTGCGGCGCGCGTGTTCGGCCAATTCAAGGCTGCAAGGACAGGTGCTGGAGTAAACGAAATCCAAATGCATCAGGCGTTTGCGCACGCCGCCTTTGTCGACCAGCTCCAGTGCGATGTCATAATACTGCCAACCCGACAGGCCCGAGCGCAACGATTCAACCTTCACCGGAAACGAGAATCGCATCTGAATGCGGGCGTCGAAACTGCCCAGATCCTTCAGATAATCTTCCAGCGCGTGTTCAATCACACCAAAGCTGAAATCCCGTTCGGCATGGGCATAAAATGACCGCATGATGCGGCTCATGTTGATGCCTTTTTTCTCGGCCTCAAGCGACACTGTGCCTGTCACGCTGGTTTCCAGCGACACCGGGCCATTGTCACGGGTGCGGTAATTGATGGGCAGGCGGAAGTTGGAAATCCCGACATGCTGGATCACCTGTTTTGCGCCCACGATCAGGCTGGCAGGGCCGTTCTGCAGATCAGGCAGGCTGTCCTTGTAGGCGTCTGTCACGGCGAAGTCGGTCGGATAGTCGCGCGACAACATCGGGTAGCCCGCCAGAAGCGCGCCCGCATTCGGGTCCAGTGCCACAATCTCGGCATCTGTGGCGCGGTTGGCCCATTGCCGCAAGGTCGCCAAGGCCGCCTCGGCCTCGGCCCGGCCTGGCGATTGTAGCATGTCCGGCATATGAATGTTCATCGTTCGCGTTCCCCACATCGGTCGCAGGCTTGATATATAGAGCATTTCCGCCCCACCCCCAAGCCTGTCCGAAGTATTACGCAGCAAAGACGACATTGGATTGACACTCAGACCGGTTTTTCGCGAAAGCCGGTTCAGATTGCCGACAACGCGGTGTGAAGATCAGTGATCAGATCGCCCACATCCTCCAGCCCCACCGACAATCGGATCAGGCCCGGAGTGATGCCCAACGCGTCTTTTTGCGGTTGCGGCAGGCGTTGGTGCGTGGTGGTGGCAGGGTGGGTCGCGATGGATTTCGCATCGCCAAGGTTGTTGGAAATCTTGATGATGTCCAAGGCGTTGCAGAATTTGAACGCCGCCTCTTTGCCGCCCTTGATGTCAAATGTCACCAAGGTGCCGCCCGACCCCATCTGCTCCATGGCAAGGCCGTGCTGCGGGTGGCTGGCAAGGCCGGGGTAAATCACCTTTGACACCCGGTCATCCGCCGACAGCGCCTGCGCAATGGTCAGCGCCCCATCTGCCATCGCCCGGCAACGCAGATCCAGCGTGGCCATGCCGTTCAGCATGATCCACGCGGTGAAGGGGCTCATCGCGGCCCCGGTGTGTTTCAGGTAGGGCTCCGCCACTTTGCGGATGAAATCGCGGGTGCCGCAGATCACGCCGCCCAGCGCGCGGCCCTGGCCGTCGATGTGCTTGGTGGTGGAATAAACCACCACATCCGCGCCCTGTTCGACCGCACGGCTGAACACCGGGGTTGCAAAGACGTTGTCCACGATCACCAGCGCGCCCGCGGCATGGGCGATGTCGGACACCGCGCGGATGTCGACCAGTTCCAGCGTCGGGTTGGACATGCTCTCAAAAAACACCGCCTTGGTGCCGGGAGTGCAGGCCGCGCGCCATTGGTCCAGATCGGTGCCATCGACAAAGGTGACATGGACACCGTAACGGGTCAGCACCTCTTCGAGGATGTAAAGACACGAGCCGAACAGCGCCTTGGAAGACACCACATGATCGCCCGCACGCAGCATCGACACCAGTGCGCCGTTGACCGCCGCCATGCCGCTTGCGGTGGCGAAAGCGTCTTCGGTGCCTTCCAAAGCAGCAATGCGGTCTTCGAACATCCGGGTGGTGGGATTGCCGTAACGGGCATAGATGAACTCATCCTCCCCCGCCTTGATGAAACGCTCTTCGGCGGATTCAGCGCTCGGATAGACAAAGCCCTGGGTCAGGAAAATCGCCTCGGCCATCTCGCCATACTGGCTGCGGCGGCTGCCCTCATGCACCAGTTTGGTGCGCGTTTTCCACTTGTCGCTCATGTTCCTGCCCCATGCGGCCCTTTGGCCATAGAAAAACCCCGAAACCAAAGGGTTCCGGGGTCGCGAAGAACCCTGACCCTCTTTAGCGGTTTGTTTAACGTGGCCCGCAATCCGGTAACAAAGCGCCACAACCCGGGTGGTAACGTGCAGCCGGAGCCCTGTCAACATGGGCGTCACAGGCGCGTCACGCTGCTGTAACAGCGTGTTCATGACGCAGCGCGACATTGGGCCAACCGGAAGGAGCGCCCGATGCCAAGCAGCAAAGCCCCGTTTCGGGTGGACATGACGCGCCAAGGCCTGCGATTTGACCGCGCAGACTTGGGTGCTGCGCTGGCTGCCCTGCCCAAGGGGACGCCGGTTGTGGTGATGATCCACGGCTACCGCTTTGCCCCCGATGTGACCGGGAACTGTCCGCACCAACACATCTTTTCGCTGCAGCCACCGCAGGGCGACTTTACCGCGCTCAGTTGGCCTCGCCATCTGGGAACGGTGGGGCTGATGATCGGATTCGGCTGGCCAGCGCGGGGCGGCTTGATCGGAGCCAGTTTTCGGGCACGGGCGGCGGGCCGGGGTCTGGCGGAACTGGCGCGTTTTATCCGGGCGGCAGATCCGGGACGGCCGCTGCATGTCATCGCGCATTCGCTGGGCGCGCGGGTGGCGCTGGCGGCATTGCACCATGCAACCGCGGGGGATTTCGGGCGCCTGATCCTGCTGGCCGCGGCCGAAACCCGGGGACCAGCGCGGCGCGCCATGGCAAGTGCCGCCGGGCGTGCGGCGCAGGTGTTCAACATCACCACCCGAGAGAATGATCTGTTTGATTTCCTGTATGAATGGCTGGCGGGGGCTGGGCTGGACACCGCCATCGGCCAAGGGCTGCGGCAGAACATGGCGAATTGGCTGGATGTGCAGATCGACCAGCCTGCCACCTTGGAAGCGCTGGCGTGGCTGGGGCATCGCTTGCCGCCCGCACCCGCCCGCATCTGCCACTGGTCGCCCTATCTGCGCCCCGGGGCTTTTGGGCTGTATCGCGCGATACTGGACGGCAGCGTCTTGTTGCCGATGCTGCGTGCGGGCCTGCCGATGCGCGCCGATCCACGCTGGTCGCGGCTGTGGCCTTGGCGGTGGCGGGTCGCGCGCGCCATCTGAGGCCTTACGGCATCGAGGTCGCCGGGGGTTTCACACCCCCGAACCCCCGTGGGGTATTTTCAGACAGATGAAAGATTAGAGACAAGTTTTACAGATTTAGGCATGCGCGCCGGTTTCGATCCCGTCCTGAACGGTCCGCACCAAGGCAGCCATGACCACATGCGACAGCAAGGGCAGCAGGCCGAAGTACAAAAGCCAGGTGGTCTGCGAGGCGTGGATGATCATGGTTTCGTTCATCAGAACCATCGACAGATGATAGATCGCCATCACCCGCGTCAGGGTGAAATCAGCGGCGCGCATCTGCGGATCGGGCCAATGAAACCGCACCATCGCGCTGCGTCCAGTGATCACGTCGATGGTATAAAGTGCGGCGATCAATAGGAAATACAGGCTCAGAAAGCGTTGACAGACGGTTGGGTCGGACAGAGCAATCAGCGCCGCCACAATCCCCGGCCCGGTCAGCAGCATCACCAGAACCGTGCGGCGCGGCGACAGAACCTGACGGGCTTTGCGGATATCATCCTCGGCGCGCAGGGCAAAGCGCAGGGCCATGGCGGCAATGAATGCCACCATGAAAGCCGCGCGCGGGTCGTCAAGCCCCACCCGCAACAGCGGCCAAGCCACCATGATCATCAACCCGGGCAGCAAGATATCCAGTGGGACCGGCGCTGCGCGACGGAACATCCGAATGAAATTGTGCAGGCTGGTTGACAGGTCTGTCAGCATTTGGCGCTCCTTTGGTGCTGGGACAAGATTTCGCCACAGCCGGGCGCAGGTGCGGCGCAATTGCGTCAAACTTGGGTCAAACCGGTACCAAGCGGAAACACACTGTCCGCGTTACTCGCTGGGCGGTGTTGGCAAGGCGAAGCGTTCGATCACCTTGGCTTGCGTCATGAAGAACAAGAACAACGCAGCCGTCAGGCCGAAGGTCTTGAAGTTCACCCAAGCCTCGGTGCTGAACAGACGCCAGACCAGTTCATTTGCCACCGCAAGCCCGAAGAAGAACGCGCACAGCCGACGGGTCAGGATCATCCAGCCTTCGGTCTCCAGTGGCAGCGCCTCTTCCATCACCAGCTTCAGATAAGACTGCCCGCGCCACAAGCCAAAGCCCAGCACCCCACCAAAGGCCAGATACAGCAGTGTCGGCTTCATCTTGATGAACCGCTCGTCGTTCAGCCACACCGACAGGCCGCCCATCACCACCACCAGAACCAGCGTCATGATCTGCATCTTGGACAGCGCGCCGGTCAGCCGCCACAGAATGAAGGTGGTGGCCGCAATCACCGCCACGAACACCGCGGTCATCACGATGAAGCCCGAATACTCGCCGCCAAGGATCTGGAACGTCCGGTCCTTGAAGAACCGGAAGCCCGCGAAGAACAGCACGATCGGCCCCAGTTCCAGCGCCAGTTTCAACATCGGATTGATCTTTTTCACAGCTACCCGCCCCATTCCATCACCACAGCGCCAAGTGCGATCAGGCCCATCAGCCCCGCCCGCACCGCGCCCACCTTCTCGCCCAGAACCAGCCATCCGATCAAGGCCGCAAATACAGTCGAGGTTTCGCGCAAAACCGCCGCCTCGCCCACACGGTCCAGTCTTGTGGCCATCATGATGGCACCGAAACTGAAATAGGCGACGAAGCCCCCCAATACACCCCTTTTCAGCAAAGGAACCAGATCAGCGCGCGCAACTGTGATCCAGCGCCGCCATGTCACCACCGGGATGAACACGCCGTCGATCATGAAAAACCACGCCAGAAAGGTGAACGGGTCGGCAGTGGCGCGGATGCCCCAGGCGTCATAGGTCGTGTAAGCCGCCACCAGAGCGCCCGTCGCAAAGGCAAAGCCCAGCGCCGGGATCAGCGTCTCGCGATTCTCGGTCAGGTGCCGCAGGTTATAGGCGGCAAGCCCAAGGATGCCCGCCACCAGCAGACCGACGCCGCCCCACTGCATCGGCGCATAGACCTCGCCGAACACCAGACCTGCGCCGATAACGGTGAACAAAGGCCCGGTGCCACGCACCACGGGGTAAACCACCGTATAGGCCCCGCGGGTGTAGGTCATCGCTTGCAGCACTTTATAGATGGCGTGGATGACGAAGGCCCCGGCAAAGATCGGCCACATATGCGGCTCCGGCCAAGGCACCACGAACAGCGCAAAGGGGGCGGCGATGATGCCATAGCTGGCGTCAATCGCGGCGCGCGACAGCCATGGATCGTGCCGCCCCTTCTGCAGCGCCCCGAACAGCGCGTGCAGAACGGCGGCCATCAGCGCCAGACCCAGCGCCAGATCAGCCCCCTGCGGCGTGCCCGCGATGGAGATCAGCCAGGCACTCATCCGTCGGGGTGCAGACAGACAAGGCGCAAGGGTGAAATGTGTTCAGAGCAAAGCGCTTGAAAACCATACGCCGCCAGGGGTCCGGACAGCACCAACCGGTCACGCTTGCCATCAAACCGCGTGACCACCCTTTGATCGGCGGCGGTGATGGTTTGAACGCGACCATTGCGCGGCAGCACCGGGGTCTTACGGTTGACCAGATGGCTGCGCGCAAAGGGTTGGCGGGCCAGCCGCATGGTCTGGTGCAGCCCGATCTGCCGCATCAGCCCCCAGATCGCACTCAGATCAGACAGAGGTTTGACGGACACCTCGCCTGTCGCCAAAGCCAGGCCCTGTGCATCGTGGAAAGCAAAAGCCAGCCGCTTGCCCAGCGCAACCTTGCCCGAGGCCAGCGCCGCGTCCAACCCCAGACACTCGGTCTTGTAGGCGACCACGGGGGCGGTGTCGTTCCACAGGTTCAGGCTGAACAGCGCCCGGTCGGTGCGGCTGGCCAGCGCCGCCAGCATCGCGGTAGGATCGTCGGACACGCGCGTGTCAGAGCGTGGCGCGCACAGAGCGACAGCCTGCAATTCCAGATGCGGGCCAAGGCTGGCATCGGTGAAGCTGCAGACAAACAGGCCCATGACGGCGCGGCCCGAACGGGTCAGAACCGGGAACACATCCTGCCCGGCAAAGGCTGCCGCGACGGTATCGGCCCGCGCATGCCCGCAGATCAACAGCCCGTGTCCGTCGTAGACATGGTAGGGGCTGGGCAAATTGCCCGCCGAAACCGCAACCGTCCGGGTGATCGGAAACGCCCGGAACAGCGGATGCGCATGCCCCTCAAGCATCAGGTTGCGATGCCCACCAGCGCCTTGGCAAACTCTTCGGGATCAAACGGCGCCAGATCGTCGATCTGCTCGCCCACGCCAATCGCATGGATCGGCAGGCCAAACTTGTCGGCCAAAGCCACCAACACGCCGCCCTTGGCAGTGCCGTCCAGCTTGGTCATCACAAGGCCCGACACATCGGCGATCTTGCGGAAGATCTCGACCTGATTGATGGCGTTCTGCCCGGTGGTGGCGTCCAGCACCAGCAGCGTGTTGTGGGGAGCAGTTGGGTCCACCTTGCGGATCACGCGGACGATCTTGGACAATTCCTCCATCAAATCCTGACGGTTCTGCAACCGCCCCGCGGTGTCGATCATCAGCAAATCCGCCCCATCTGCCCGCGCCTTTGTCAGCGCGTCAAAGGCCAGAGAGGCGGGATCGGACCCTTCGGGCGCGGTCAGCACCGGCACCCCGGCGCGGGTGCCCCAGACCTGCAACTGCTCCACCGCCGCCGCGCGAAAGGTGTCGCCCGCCGCGATCACCACCGATTTGCCCGCCGCCTTGAACTGCGACGCCAGCTTGCCGATGGTTGTGGTCTTGCCCGACCCATTGACACCCACCACCAAAACCACCTGCGGTTTTTGCGAATACAGGGGCAAAGGCCGCGCCACCGGAGTCATGATCCGGGCGATCTCATCCGCCAAGGCTTCACGCAATTCGTCCGTCGACACCCGCTTGCCAAACCGCCCCTCGGCAATGTTGGCCGTCACCCGTGTGGCGGTTTCCACGCCCATATCGGCGCTGATCAGCACCTCTTCCAGGCTTTCCAGCATCGCATCGTCCAGCACCCGGCGCGATTCATCCGCCCGGCCCAGCAAACGCCCGATCAGCCCCGGCTTTTCCGGTTCCGCCACTGGCGCGTCAGACACCAAAGCCTCCAACCCCTCACCGATCTTGTCGGAAGAGCGGAACATCCGGTCTTTCAGCTTTTTGAAAAAGGACATGGGGGCCTCGATGCTTGGGTCCCCCTCAGTTAGCCAGTTTGGCCGGGGTTTGAAAGGGTCACCCCCCCCAATAGGCCAGACTTCCCAACAAGATCAGCGCCTGCCCCAAGGCGGAGGCTGGCCAAAGCACCAAAGACAGCGCCTTTTGCCGGGTCACATCGGTGACAACGAACAGCCGCAGCGCCAGCAACAGGTCCGACACCACAAACAGCGCCACGCCGCACCAGATCACCCCAGCACCGGCTTGCAGAAAAACCGTGACCGCAGCCATGACGCCAATCATTGCGACATAGCCCCGAACGGGCCAGCGCAACGCCCCGGTGCGCGGGGCCAGCCACGCCTCGGTGGACAACAGCAGCACCAGCAGGCCCAGCAATGCAACGATGCGCCAAGCCTCCAACCCGCCAGCATCCACAGCCGCCCAAAACGCCACCGCAAAGGCCAGATGCCCCAAGGCAAACGCCGCCATGCCGGCCAGAAATGCAGGCTGCCCCCGCCGCGACAGCGCGAAATCCCCCAGCGCCCCCAGAAACAGACCCAGCGCAATCAGCCACAGCCCCGACAGCCCCGCAATCACCGCCAATGGGGCCACCGCCCCCGCCTTGGCCACCGACCCGGCCATTGGCACATCGTCCCGATGTGACCACAGCACCCAATAGCCCACAAACGCCGTGACCGACAAAAGGCCCATCAGGCTGCTGATTTCCGAAACGCTCATCTGCAGCTCCTTGGCACTGGCGTGGCCAACTTCCCATGCTATCTTGCGCCAATGCAAGAGACGTCCGCCCCCCTGCCGATGGCGCTGTTCGCGCTGGCCTCGATCACGCCCTTGGTGCTGTTCGGTATGGGCATTTTCTGGGGTGGCGCTTGGGTGCTGGCAGGGCTGGTTTATATGACGGTACTGGCCGCCGTTCTGGACCAGATTGCGGCGCTTTCCATGGGCGACGCGCCCGAGGGGGCCGAATTTCCCGCAGCCGATGCTTTGCTGGTGGTGCTGGCAACGGGGGCGATTGCGCTGATGCCGCTGTCGGTTTGGGCGATGGCCGGGGACTCCGGGCTATCGGGGGCCGCGCGGTTCGCGGTGTTTCTGGGCGCAGGCCTTTGGATGGGCCAAGTCGCCAACCCCACCGCGCATGAGCTGATCCACCGCCCGGGCCGCGGCCTGTTCCGGCTTGGCGCGCTGGTCTATTCGGTGATGCTGTTTGGCCACCACAGCTCGGCGCATCGGCTTGTGCACCATCGCCATGCCGCAAGTGCTTCCGACCCCAATTCGGCGCGGTCTGGTGAGGGCTATTACGCCTTCCTGATCCGCGCCTGGATTGGCAGCTTCCGGCAAGGCTTGCGGGCGGAGGCCGACCTGCGGGCCAAGGCCGCGCGTCCCGGCCTGCACCCCTATGTCGCCTATATCGGCATCGCTACGCTGTGCCTGATCGCGGGCCATCTGATCGCCGGGCCATGGGGCGCGCTGGCTTGGGTCGCCCTGGCCTTCCATGCGCAAAGCCAGTTGATGCTGTCCGATTATGTCCAGCATTACGGCCTGACCCGCGCCCAGCGGCCCGATGGCCGGCTGGAGCCGGTGGGCGCCCGCCACAGCTGGAACGCGCCGCACTGGTTCTCGTCCGCCTTCATGCTGAACGCGCCGCGCCATTCCGACCATCACGCCCATCCCGCGCGCCCCTATCCTGCCCTGCGCCTGCCCCCGGCAGATCAGGTCCCACACCTGCCTTGGCCGCTGCCAATGGCCTGCATGATCGCGCTGGTCCCGCCCCTGTGGAAGCGCGCCATCCGTCCGCACCTGAACCGCTGGCGCAACCTTGCCGATCCGCAAACCTGACACTGGCGGCAACGCGAGCCTTGCGTCAGGCTGGCTCAAACCCCGGAGTGTCCCATGCGCCTGACCGCCCTCTTGCTTGCCCTGCTGCCGCTGCCTGCGGTGTCTGACACCCTGATGACCGCCGCCGAATTTGACGCTTTTGTCACCGGGCGGGTGCTGGATTTCACGCTGGACGGGCAGGTCTGGGGCACCGAACAGTACAAGGCCAACCGCCGGGTGATGTGGGCCTTCACCGCCGCCGAGTGCAAAGAGGGCATCTGGTACGACCAGGGCGACCAGATCTGCTTTCTGTACGAAGACCCGAATGATCCGCAATGCTGGTACTTCTACAAGACCGACAGCGGCGTGTCGGTGCGTTTTGCCGCCGATCCCGAAGGCACTCCGATGTCCACCGTCACCGAAAGCCCCGGGCCTCTGGGCTGCCCCGGCCCGGATGTGGGCGTGTGATTTCACAATCTTTCAGGAGGCGCAGAGGATTGGCTTAACACCGAATTCAATATCTATATCAAATTGATGCGAACCGATTTTGATCCAGCTGCGGCGCACAGAATTGTCTTTTTCGAACAACTCACCCTCAAAGCCTTGTGAACCCCGAACCAAGACAACAGCCCGCATGGCGCTTGGCACCCGCTTTCTGACGCCGCCCCGGGCTTGCTTCGGGGCGGCGTCGAAATGGTCTTGCCCCCCGCCTAAAACAAACTGCCCTGCGAAGGCCCGCCGTCCGCCTTGCCTTTGCGCAGGGGCTTTGCCCCCAGCGTCATCCGACCATCGGCGAACTCTGCCTCCAGAACCATCGCCCTTTCGGCCGCCGCCTTGTTGGTGACCACATGCCCATCGCCCCGGATCACCGCATAGCCGCGCTTCAGCGTCTCGGCATAGCCCAGCGTGGTGCGGGTGCGGTCCAAGGCCTCCAGCCGCTGCGACAGCGCCGTCAATCGCGCCGCCGGGGCCGCTTGCAACCGCGCATCCAGCGCCAGCAGTTGCACCCGACCCTCATCGGTTTTGCGCGCGCCCTGCAAGATCAGCCGCGCCAGTGCGGGGGCCAGCCGCGCCGCCAGCGCCGCCGCCCGGTCGGTGGCCCGTTCCACGCGCCGCGCGCGGGCCGCGTCCAGCGCGCGCATCAGGGCTTGGCTTTGCTCGCGTCGCCGCGCCACCAGACCCAGCAACGCCTCGGACCGCAACCGCGACGCCACGGCACCGAACCCCGCCCGTTTGCGCGCGGCCGCCATACCAAGCGCGCCGCCCAACCGCTGCACCGATCCGTCAAAGCGCTGGCGCGGACTGGCCAACAGCGCCTCCAACCGGGGCAGCGCGCGGGCCAGATCGCGCAAACGCTGTCCGCGCAGCCCCAAGCCCTGCGCCACACCCCGGCTTTGCCGTGCAGCCATTGCGTCCAGCGTCGCCAGCAATTCCAGCCGCACCGGCACCGCAAGTTCCGCCGCAGCCGTCGGTGTCGGCGCACGCAAATCAGACGCGTAATCAATCAAAGTGGTGTCGGTTTCATGCCCCACCGCCGAGATCAGCGGGATCCGCGACGCCGCCGCCGCCCGCACCACGATCTCTTCGTTGAACCCCCACAGATCCTCCAACGACCCGCCGCCGCGCGCCACGATGATCAGATCGGGGCGCGGGATCGGCCCACCCGGTTCAATCGCGTTGAACCCCCGGATCGCCGCCGCCACATCGCCCGCACAGGATTGCCCCTGCACCGCCACCGGCCAGATCAGCACATGGCGCGGAAACCGGTCACGCAACCGGTGCAGAATATCGCGGATCACGGCCCCGGAAGGTGAGGTCACAACCCCGATCACCCCCGGCAGATAGGGGATCATCTTCTTGCGCGCAGGATCGAACAGCCCCTCCGCCCCCAGCGCCGCCTTGCGCTTTTCCAGCATCGCCATCAACGCGCCGGCCCCCGCCGGGGCGACGTCCTCGACGATCATCTGATACTTCGATTGCCCCGGAAAGGTGGTCAGCCGCCCGGTGGCGATAACTTCCATCCCCTCTTCGGGGCGCACCTGCATCTTGGCAACCTGGCCCTTCCAAGACACCGCATCCAAACTGGCGCGGTCGTCCTTCAGCGCGAAATACAGATGACCCGAGGCCGGGCGCGACACCCGCCCCACCTCACCGCGCACCCGCACAAGGCCAAATTCGCCCTCAATCACCTTCTTGACCGCCCCGGACAGCTCCGAGACGGTGAATTCCGGGGAATTGGAAGGCGCGGGGGTGTCGTCGAACATATCCATCTTGGGACTTTGCCATGAACTTGGCCAGCAGCGCAACGCCACCCGACAAGGATCTGCGCGCGGCCGGTCCCCGCAACGGCGGGCGGAACCAGTCACCCTTCGTCCAGACCTGCCCCGCATACCGCGCTTTGCGGGTGCATGTTCGCGATCGCAGTGCTCAGACCATCTGCGGCAATCCTGTTTGCCATCGGGTTCCCCCTGTCCGCGCGGGCTAAAACCTGCAATCCGGATGACACGGGCGGTTGTGTCCCTGTGGCATCGGATGTCGACTGCGGCAAAGGCAGCGGCAACGGTCCAGCCGATGTGGAGGGTCCAGTCCATGTGCTGGGCGAAGATAGTTGCGCACTTGATCAAGACCGCGACGGCCTGCCCGCGCCAAGCACGCTGCCAAACCGGCCTACCGACTTGCGCCGCGCCCCCCCCGAGCCTATGAGGCCCTCAACCAAAGGCCAAGCGGGGTGCGTCATGAATATCCTTATTCTCGGATCTGGCGGGCGCGAACACGCGCTGGCTTGGGCGGTCAAGCAGAACCCCAAGACCGACCGGCTGATCGTGGCGCCGGGCAATGCGGGCATTGCGATGCTGGCCGAATGCGCAGATTTCGACATTCTGGACGGGGCCGCGGTGGTGGCGTTCTGCGAAGAAAACGCCATTGATTTCGTGATCATCGGGCCAGAGGCGCCCTTGGCCGCTGGCGTGGCCGATGCCACCCGCGCCGCTGGCTTGCTGACCTTCGGGCCAAGCGCTGCCGCTGCACAACTGGAGGCATCCAAGGGCTTCACCAAGGAAATCTGCGACGCCTGCAACGCCCCCACTGCCGCCTATGCCCGCTTTGACGCGGCCGACCCCGCCAAGGATTACATTCGGCGCATGGGCGCGCCGATCGTGGTCAAGGCCGATGGTCTGGCCGCAGGCAAAGGCGTGATCGTGGCCATGACACAGGCCGAGGCGCTGGCGGCCATCGACGACATGTTCGGCGGCGAATTCGGTGCTGCGGGCGCAGAAGTGGTGATTGAAGAGTTCATGACCGGCGAAGAGGCCTCGTTCTTCATCCTGACCGATGGTGTGAACGCCCTGCCCATCGGCACCGCGCAGGATCACAAGCGGGTCGGTGACGGCGACACCGGACCGAACACCGGCGGCATGGGAGCCTATTCCCCGGCCCCGGTGCTGACCGATGCCATCGCGCGGCGCGCGATGGATGAAATCGTGCTGCCGACGATCCGCGAAATGGCGCGGCGCGGCACCCCTTATCAGGGCGTGCTGTTTGCCGGTCTGATGATCGAGAACGGTCAGGCCCGGCTGGTCGAATACAACGCCCGCTTTGGCGATCCTGAAACCCAGGTGCTGATGATGCGTCTTGGCGCGCAGGCGCTGGACCTGCTGCTGGCCTGCGCCGAGGGGCGGCTGGACCGCGCCCGGGTGAATTGGGCCGATGACCACGCGCTGACGGTGGTGATGGCGGCCAAGGGCTATCCGGGGGCCTATGCGAAAGGCTCCGAAATCCGGGGCCTGAGCCGGATGCCCGAAGACAGCCGCCATATGGTCTTTCACGCAGGCACCGCCGAGCGGGATGGCATGATCGTGGCCAACGGTGGCCGGGTTCTGAACATCACCGCGCGCGGCGACACTTTGGCAGATGCGCGCAACCGCGCCTATGCGATGATTGATCACTTGAACTGGCCCGAAGGCTTTTGCCGCAGCGACATCGGCTGGCGGGCGCTCTAGCCGCTGCTCGCTCCTCGCGGGCGCTCTGCGCTTTCATCCTGGTCCAAGTATCCCCGCCGGAGGCTCTTGCGGTCTGTGCCGGAAGCCTCCGGCGGGGATATTTCAAAGACAGATGAAGCCAAGGCCCCCCCTTGCACCCCCTGCCCCGCCCGCATAAAGACACCGCGAAGAATTGCCCTTGGCAGAGGATGACCCATGCCGCTTCTTGTGATGAAATTCGGCGGTACCTCGGTCGCCGACCTTGCGCGCATCGAGAATGCCGCGAAAAAGGTGCAGGCCGAGGTGGCGCGCGGCTATGACGTGATCGTCATCGTCTCGGCGATGTCGGGCGAAACCAACAAGCTGGTGGGCTTTGTCGAAGGCACCTCCAAGCTGTATGATGCCCGCGAATATGACGCGATCGTCTCCAGCGGTGAGAATGTGACGGCGGGCCTGCTGGCCTTGCGCCTGCAGGAAATGGATATTGCGGCGCGCAGCTGGCAAGGCTGGCAAGTGCCGATCAACACGACTTCGGCGCATTCCAACGCGCGCTTTGTGTCGATCCCGCGCGAGAACATCGACGCCAAGTTTGCCGAAGGTTTCAAGGTCGCCGTGGTCGCAGGGTTTCAGGGCGTGTCCGCCGAGGGCCGCATCACCACTTTGGGGCGCGGAGGGTCAGACACCACCGCCGTCGCCTTTGCCGCCGCCTTCGGGGCAGAGCGTTGCGATATCTACACGGATGTCGATGGCGTCTACACCACCGATCCGCGCATCACCAAGAAGGCGCGCAAGCTGGACAAGATTGCGTTCGAGGAAATGCTGGAACTGGCGTCGCTGGGCGCAAAAGTGCTGCAAACCCGCTCGGTCGAGCTGGCGATGCGCTACAAGGTGCGCCTCAGGGTGCTGTCCTCCTTCGAGGATACCGATGAGACTTCAGGAACGCTGGTCTGCGACGAGGATGAAATCATGGAATCGAAAGTTGTGTCAGGCGTGGCTTACTCCCGCGATGAGGCCAAGGTGACGCTGGTGCGGGTTGAGGATCGCCCCGGCATTGCCGCGGCGATCTTTGGGCCTTTGGCCGAAGCGGGCGTCAACGTCGATATGATCGTGCAGAATATCTCCGAGGTTGAGGCTGGCAGTGCCAAGGGTGCCACCACCGACATGACCTTCTCTTGCCCGACCAATCAGGTCGCCCGCGCCCAAAAGGCGATGGAAGACGCCGTGGCGGCTGGCACGATCAGCTATGACGGCATCGTCGTGGACAGCGATGTCGCCAAGATTTCCGTGGTGGGGATCGGGATGCGCAGCCATGCGGGCGTTGCGGCCACCATGTTCAGCGCCCTGTCGCAAGAGAACGTCAACATCAAGGTGATCTCCACCTCAGAGATCAAGATCTCGGTGCTGATTGACCGCAAATACATGGAACTGGCCGTGCAGGCGCTGCATGATGCCTTCGGGTTGGACAAGGCGTAAGAGCGGCTTTCTGAACGCTGGGGGAGGCCGGGGCGCATCGGCAAGCCTTGCCCCGGCCCGACGGTCAATACGGCACCTCAAACTGCGATTGCCCAAACGAGGCCAGCACCACCACTTTCGCGCCGTCCTGCACCCGGTCGTGCAGGTCGATCACGTCCTGATCCAACATGCGGATGCAGCCGGACGACACCGCCTTGCCCAGATATTTCGGCTCGCAAGCGCCGTGGATGCGGTACAACGTGTCGGCGCCGTTCTGGAACAGGTAAAGCGCCCGTGCCCCCAACGGGTTGCCGGGACCGCCCGGCATGCCGCCATTGGCCACCGAATAAGGCGCAAGGTCCGGGCGGCGCGCAACCATGCTGTCGGGGGCCTTCCACACCGGCCAAGCCCGGCGGAACTGCAACCGCGCCGCCCCGTTCCACGCAAAGCCGTCCGCGCCAACGCTGACACCGTAGCGCAACGCGACGCCCGAAGCCGTCACCAGATGCAGGAAGGCCGCGTCAGGATCGACAATCAAGGTGCCGATGGCCTCGGCGGGAAAGGGGTTCGCCACCTCTTGCCGCCACAAACGGGCATCGACCACGCCCTCCGGCACGGCGGGAACCGGGTGCGGTTCGGTCAGCATCGCCCCATAGCGGGCGGGCATCGGTGGGGACGGTGGCGGCTCGGCCACGGGTGGCGCGGAAGCCGCACAGGCGGACAGGCTTGCGGCAGAGGCCGCAGCCAGAAAGGCGCGTCGGGTCAACATGGGATATCCTTTGGGGATGAAGGGTCAGGATCGCAGGGTCAGCCCTGCGGGTGCTGCACGTTCAGCCCAGTCTGGGCGGTTCCAACAAAACCGGCGGCTGTTGCCCGCGCGGGGCCTGCCAAGTCGTGCGATGACGCGGAGCGATGGGCCGCACAAGACCAAGGCTGACAGCCGCAGGCAAGACGGCGTGAACCGGACTGCAGGACGTTCCCGGCAAAAACGGACCTTTGCACAGCTTGGGCATCGCCGCAAAGCTGTGTCGGGCGGCCACATCGCCTTGCACTGCGGTGCCGTGTTGCGCCAGACTGCCGAACTTGGGCACAAAACTGCCCCATGGCAGCAGCGCCAGGATCAAGGCCGCCACAATCAGAAGGTTGATTTTTTGCATCAACACAGCGTCGCATGCAGGGGCCAGACTGTCCAGCCACGCGCGGGCCTAGGGCGATCAGATGTTTTCACAGGGCCGTGATCCCCCGCACGCCGCACACCGCACGCATGTTTCTGCCGCAGTATTTGCCAGTTTGGGCAGTTTTTGCGCATTCGCCTTGCAATCCGCGCGGACCGGGTGGTTTGCCCACTCCCCATTGTCGCATTCCTGTCCTATAGGTGTGTCGAGCCATTTGAGAACAGACCCATGCCCGAACGCACCGAAAGTGACAGCCGAAAGCTATTGCGCCGCCTGCGGGATGTGCTGGGCACCAAGGCCAAGGGGCAGGAACGGCTGGACCAGATCACCCATCTGATTGCCGACAGCATGGGCACGGAAGTCTGCTCGATCTATCTGTTCCGCGATGCCGAAACGCTGGAGCTCTGTGCGACCGAAGGGCTCAAAAAGGCGGCCGTCCACAAGACCCGGATGAAACTGGGTGAAGGGCTGGTGGGCCGGGTTGCCCGTTTGGGGCAGCCGGTGAATGCCGCCGATGCGCCCTCTGAAAAAGGTTTTCGCTATATGCCGGAAACCGGGGAAGAGCTGTTCAGCAGCTTCCTTGGCGTGCCTATTCAACGGGTGGGCGAAAAGCTGGGCGTGTTGGTGGTGCAATCGAAAGCCGCGCGCAGTTTTTCCGAAGACGAGATTTACGCTCTGGACGTGGTGGCGATGGTGCTGGCCGAGATGACCGAACTGGGCGCCTTTGCCGGCGACGGTCCGGCCATGGGCGCGCTGCACAAGCGCCCGGTGATGATCCGGGGCAACACCGGACAGGAAGGCACCGCCGAGGGCCGGGTCTGGCTGCACGAACCCCGCGTTGTGGTGACGAATCCGGTGGCCGATGATCCGCTGACCGAGATTGACCGCATCCGCGAGGCCGTGGGGGTTTTGCGGGTGTCGGTCGATGATCTGCTGGCCGCAGAAAGCCTGAACAACGATCAGAAACAGGTGCTGGAGGCGTACCGGATGTTCGCCCATTCGCGCGGCTGGTTGCGCCGGATGGAAGAGGACATCGCACGCGGCCTGTCCGCCGAGGCAGCGGTGGAAAAGGAACAATCCGCCGCCCGCAACCGGCTGGAACAGGTGCCGGACGCCTATCTGCGCGAACGTCTGCACGATCTGGATGACCTCTCGAACCGCCTGCTGCGCATTCTGACCGGTCAGGGCAAGGACACGGGCGCGACCATGCCGGAAAACCCGGTGCTGGTGGCGCGCAACATCGGCCCGGCGGAACTGCTGGAATATGGCCGCAAACTCAAGGGCTTGGTGCTGGAGGAAGGTTCGGTCGGCAGCCATGCCGCGATTGTGGCGCGGGCGCTGGCGATCCCGATGGTGATCAATGCCGACCGCATCACAACCGAGGCGCTGAACGGTGATCCGATCCTTGTCGACGGCGATCAGGGTCTGGTGCATCTGCGCGCCGAGGAAACCATCGCGCGGTCCTTCCGTGACAAGATGGCGATGCAGGCGGCGGCGCAGCAACGCTATGCATCCTTGCGCGATCTGCCCGCCACGACCCGCGATGGGGTGAGGATTGGCCTGCAGATGAACGCCGGCCTGATGGCCGATCTGCCCAGCATGGAAGGCTCGGGGGCCGAGGGCGTCGGCCTGTTCCGCACCGAATTGCAATTTCTGGTCCGCAACAAGATGCCGCAACGGGCGGAACTTGCCACGCTTTACGCCCGCGTCCTCGAGGCCGCCAAGGGCCGCCCGGTCGCCTTCCGCACGCTCGACATCGGGTCGGACAAGGTGCTGCCCTACATGAAGCCCCAGGATGAACCCAACCCGGCGATGGGTTGGCGCGCGATCCGGGTGGGGCTGGACAAGCCCGGCGTGCTGCGGATGCAGGTGCAGGCGCTGATCCGCGCGTCCGATGGTCGCCCCCTGACCATCATGTTCCCCTTCATCAGCGAGCACGGCGAATTCATGGACGCCCGCAGCCATGTGCTGCGCGAACTGCACCGCGAAACCAGTCTGGGTCATAAGGTGCCCTCACGGGTGGAAATCGGCGCGATGCTGGAAACGCCCAGCCTGGCCTATGCGCCGGACGCGTTCTTTGAACTGGCCGATTTCATCTCGATCGGCGGCAATGATCTGAAACAGTTCTTCTTTGCGGCGGACCGCGAGAATGAACGCGTGCGCAAACGCTATGACACGCTGAACGCGTCGTTCCTGACCTTCCTGCAATTCATCGTGGCGCGCTGTGCGGCGTCCGGCACCAAGCTGTCATTCTGCGGCGAAGATGCGGGCCGCCCCATCGAGGCGCTGGCCTTCGCCGCCATCGGTCTGCGCAACCTGTCGATGCGCCCGGCCTCGATTGGCCCGGTCAAGGCGCTGCTGCGGTCGGTCGATCTGGCACAGGCCCGCGCCGTGATCGACGCCGCCCGCAGCAATGGCGCCGAAACCGTGCGCCCGGCGCTGATGGACTGGCTGGCCACGCAAGCGGTGTAGGCGCCGCGTTTTACTCAGGCTCCACTCTTCCCCCGATCAAGTCCAAGGCGACGTGGCACCGGCCTTGCTGATCTTCGGCACCGCCACCGCGCGGGCAAAAGCCGCCACCACCACCTCGCCGCCCCGCGCTTCGGCCAACCGCATCAAAGCGAACCGGATGCGCGCCATCTCGCGGAAATAGTTCAGATAGGCCGCGTTCAGCGCCGCCCCGGTCACCGCCCCCAGAATCGGCACCATCTGCGCCGCCAGCTTCTGCCCCAGCGCCGCAGCCAAGCGGGGGGCCACGGTGGCGATCAGCTTTTGCAGCGCCGGACCCGTCACCGTCAACCGCGCCGACAGAAAGGCCGAATTCACCCCATCATCGCCCTGCACCGGGCTTCCCGCCGCGAACACCTCAAGGCACGCCGCGCGGATGCCGGGCTCGGTGGGGTCGTAACCCGCCAACCGTGCCTCACGCCGGATCGCATGCAAGATCACGGTGATCGTCACCGGCAATTCGGCCAGCGATGTGGCCAGCCCTCCAGCCCCGCCCGCAGCCCCGGTGGCCATTGCCGCCAGCGTTGACGCGGTACGGCCAAAGTCTTGCCGCCCACCAAGCCCCGCCAGCCCATGCGCCGCCGTCAGCGCGGCCACCGTCACACGGTCAATCTCGGTGCGCACGCGCGGTGGCAACAGCGCAAGTTGTGCCTCTACCCCGCCACCCATTCGGTTGACCAGACTCATCACCGGGCCGTTGGCGCGGGCATAAGCGCGGGCCAGTTCCGCAATTTCGGAGTCAGGTTCGGGGCTGTGCAGGGTCAGAGCTTTGTCCATCCAGACAATGTGGGGGCAACACGGCACCTGCGCAATAGCTCAGGTCAGGTCAGCGGCGGCGTCGCCCCTGACGCCTTGGTCACCAGACCCCTCACCCCGGCCCAGGCTCCCTTTTTCAACTCCAGTCCCAGAACACGGTCCGGGTTGGTCGGCGGTGGCATCTCTACCCCCGGCAGCACGGCAAAGCCAAAACGGCTGTAATAGGGCGCGTCGCCGACCAGCAGCACCCGCTCCCAACCCAGACGCCGCGCCTCGACCAGGGATTCGTTGATCAGCAACCCGCCCAAACCTTCGCCCTGCCGGGTCGGGTGCACCGCGACGGGACCCAGCAACAGCACATCCTCGCCACCCACTTCGGCGGGCCAATAGCGGATCGCGGCGGCCAAAGTGCCATCGTCATCGCGCAGGATCAGGCACAGCGCCGCCACCGTCGGCACCCCGTCGCGCAACCGGTAAGACGACAGTGCCGTGCGGCCGGGGGCAAAGCACAGGTCATACAGCGCCTCCACCTCCCACCAATCGTCTTCGGCCTCTTCTTCCAGTTTATACAACAGAACGCCCCATCAGAATCATCTGGAAACGCGGGTAACATGGCCCCCCGCCGGGATCAAACCCCAAGCGATCCCGGCAGGTTACGCGCAGCACCCCGGCAGGGGTCAAACCTGCGCCAGCGAGAAGTTCAGCATGAAATGGGCCTCATCCGGGCCACCGGGAAACGCCACCGGATCCGAGCCTGCAAAAGCGGAAATGGCATTGCCAATGTGGCCCAACACGCCCACACCGTTCAGCCCCGCCGCAGCCAGTGCCGGGTGAATGGCATGGGCCAGCACCAACATCTGACCGGACTCGCCGCCATACAGCATCACCGAAGCAAAGCCGCTGTCAGACCAGATCCAGCCCGAATTGTGCGCAGCAACGGTCACACGCAACGAATACATCCGGGTCAGCGCCGCCGTCAGCTGAATGTCCAGATTGCGCTGATCCAGAAGGCCGACCTGCGCTTCCATGGCCTGCCGGGTGTAATCGGTGTCTGGCATCACCTCATCCGCGACCATCCCTTGCGCCACGGCAGCGGCACCTTCGGTGGCCCCGGTCGTCAGCCGCGCCATGCTGTCACGGATGTCATAAAGGTCGCCGACGGTGTAAATCCGGGCTTGAGAATAGTGAAACCCGTTGTTTCCAGCGCAAAATAAGCTGTATGGCACAATCAGCCCTCCTCAAATGCCATCAGCCTAGCACGGCCCCTGCCACCGGGCAACGCGGGCGACCCACAACTCGAACAGCGATTGCGCCCTGTGTCTTGGCGCGGTGTGCCGCCCCGCGATCATCGTTTTGCGGGCCGTCACCCACCCGGGGCCAATGCGCAAAAGCCTGTCACGGCGTCCTGCAGGCCTGTCGCAACCAGCCAAGGCAACCCTTCTCCCTGCATGCAAACCTTAACAACTGATGAATTTCATACACCCAAGCCATTGATACTGAACATATAAAGAACGGTCCCGAGTTGGGACCGCCGTAATTCCCCCCTTCCCCCGCAAGCCAAGGCGGCCTATCGTAGCCCCAGTCAAAAGGGGACAACCATGCAAACCATGCCCACAACATCCATGATCGGCGTGATCGGAGGCTCGGGGGTCTATCAGATCGACGGGCTGGAGGGCGCAAGCTGGGTCAAGGTCAGATCCCCCTGGGGCAAGCCGTCGGATGAGGTGCTGGTGGGCCGCCTGAACGGCGTCGCCATGGCCTTTCTGCCCCGCCACGGACGCGGCCATGTTCAGACCCCGTCCAGCATCAACTACCGCGCCAATATTGACGCGCTCAAACGGCTGGGCTGCACTGATGTGGTGGCAGTGTCGGCGGTGGGGTCCTTGCGGGTCGACCACGCGCCGGGTGATTTCGTGATCGTGGACCAATTCATCGACCGCACCTTTGACCGCGAGAAGTCGTTCTTCGGGCCGGGCTGTGTTGCCCATGTTTCCGTCGCCCATCCCACCTGCCCGCGCCTGTCGGCGGCCTGCCTGACCGCCGCACAGGCGACCGGGGTGCGCGTTCATCAGGGGGCCACCTATCTGGCGATGGAGGGGCCGCAGTTTTCGACGCTGGCCGAAAGCCGGATGTACCGCAGCTGGGGTGCCGATGTGATCGGCATGACCGGGATGCCAGAGGCAAAACTGGCCCGCGAGGCAGAACTTTGCTACGCCTCGGTCGCGATGGTGACGGATTATGACTGCTGGCACGAAGGCCATGGTGCGGTGGACGTGTCACAAGTGATCGCCACCCTGACAGCCAACGCAGGCCACGCGCGCGCCCTGGTGGCGCATCTTCCCAAGCTGCTGGGCGCGGGTCGTGAGGCTTGCCCGGCAGGCTGCGACCACGCGCTGACCCATGCCATCATGACCGCCCCCGACCGCCGCGACCCCGAATTGCTGGCCAAACTGGACGCCGTGGCGGGGCGGGTTCTATGACGCATCTGAAAGGCACATCTGGCTGATGCCAGGCAAACGCTGGTTTGAAGGGTGAAGTGATGAAGAGTGTTCTGGTTTGCGGATTTTGGGTGCTGGCGGGAGCGGCGCTGGCACAGTCGGACGGGATCGCGTCGGTAGGCGTGCTGTCGGATGATGAGCTGTATCGGTCGATGACCTGCGGCGCAGCACCGGGTGCTGCGTGCACAGGGCCGATAGTGCGTTGGGGCAAATCAGAACTGACAGTGGCATTTGTCGACGAAACCACAGGCATGCCCGGCAAAACCGCCTTGATCCGGACGTCACTCGACCTTGCGATCGAAACGCTGAACCAAGCCGGGGCCAATCTGCACCTGACCCTTGCGGATGACACGCGCCCCGCCGATATCACCCTGCATCACCTTGATATGGCAGAGGGCGACGTCACCCAAAACACCCCCGGCTTTCCCGATGGGCTGACGATTGGCACTGGCCATATGTGGCTGTCCTGGGATGATGCGCTGCATATTCAGGCCGCAAGCATCCTGATCACCTCGCAGATTGAGGCGGAGCAGGCCCGGTCGGTGGTGCTGGAGGAGTTGACGCAATCTTTGGGATTCCTGTTCGACATCGAGAACCCTTATTATGAAGGCGTGTCGATCCTGTCGCAGGACAGCAATGAAACCATTTCCATTGCCGGGCAAGATCGTGCCATGTTGCGGATGCACTATCCTTTTGAATGACTTGGGCATCATGGCAAAAACCGTCAAGGACTATATCCGCACCATCGTCGACTTCCCGCATGAGGGGATTTTGTTCCGCGACGTGACCACGCTGTTCGCTGATCCGCGCGGGTTTCGGATGGCGATTGACCAGTTGTTGCAGCCCTATGCCGGGCTGCGCATCGACAAGGTGGCGGGGCTGGAGGCGCGGGGGTTCATTCTGGGCGGAGCGGTGGCGCATCAGCTTTCGACCGGATTCGTGCCGATCCGCAAAAAGGGCAAGCTGCCGGGCCAGACCATTTCACAGGCCTACAAGTTGGAATACGGCGAGGCGGTGGTCGAGGTGCATGACGACGCCGTGCAGCCCGGTGAGCGGGTTTTGCTGGTCGATGATCTGCTGGCCACAGGTGGCACCGCCGAGGCGGGCATCAAGTTGATCGAACGGTTGGGCGCAGAGGTGGTGGGGCTGGCCGTGGTGGTCGATCTGCCGGAACTGGGCGGACGCAAGAAGATCGAGGCCATGGGCATAACGGTGCATGCTTTAAGCGAATTTGAGGGACTTTAACGGTTTGTTCAGGGAATCACCCTAAAGCTGGTCGTGTCGGGGCTACCCACCCTGACATGTCGCTGCTTGCAACACGTGACACCACCCAACCCCAGCGCCCTGTCGGTTCTCCGGCAGGGCGTAACTTTTGGGCGCGGAGTGCTGAATTGACGTCGGGGGTTTCACACCCCCGAACCCCCGTGGGGTATTTTCAGACAGATGAAAAATTTGAGGCAAGTCTTAGCGAATATCGAGGACGGCCCCCGGGTTCATGATGCCCTTCGGGTCCAGCGCGGCCTTGATCGCGCGCATGGCTGCGATTTTACCGGGATCGCCGTATTTCAGCAGATCATCGACCTTGAGACGTCCCAGCCCGTGTTCGGCGCTGACCGAGCCGCCGAGTTCGTCGACCAGATCATGCACGCAGGCCTTGACGGCATGGCGTTGATGATCATGGTCCTTGCGGTTTTTGCCCGGCATCGGAAAGACGTTGTAGTGCAGGTTGCCGTCACCCAGATGGCCAAAGCAGTTGACGCGGTAGCTGTCGATCATGGCCAGCGCCTGACCCGCGCGGGCGATGAATTCGGGAACCAGACTGAGCGGCACCGAGATGTCATGGCTGGACACGGCACCGATGCGGCGGTTGGCTTCGGGAATCGACTCGCGGATACGCCACAGGCTGGCGCGCTGCGCCTCAGAAACGGCGATCACGCCGTCTTGGACCAAACCTTCGGTGAGTGCCGCCTCGAACAGCGATTCCAGATGGGTTTGCGCCGCGCCAAATCCGGCGGGCAAACCGATTTCAATCAGCACCAGCCATTCGGCGTCGCCTTGCAGGGGGTTGCGCACCTCTGGCATCGTTTCAGCCAGAAATTGCAGGCCCATGCGGTGGATCAACTCGAACGCCGACACCATGCCGGACAGGCGCTGTTCGGCCATGGCCAGCAGGTGCAGGGCGGCGGCAGGGGAAGACACGGCCAGCATCGCAGTGCCAATCGCGGCGGGTTTGGGGAACAGGCGCAGGCTGGCGGCGGTGATCACGCCCAGCGAACCCTCGGCCCCGATCAGCAAATGGCGCAGATCATAGCCGGTGTTGTCTTTGCGCAACCGCTTCAAGCCATTGAAAACGCTTCCATCCGCCAAGACTGCCTCGATCCCGAGACAGAGATCACGGGTGTTGCCGTAGCGCAGCACGTTCAGCCCACCTGCGTTGGTCGCCAGATTGCCACCGATGCGGCAGGTGCCTTCGGATGCCAGCGCCAACGGGAAGACCCGGTCCATCCGGTCGGCTTGCGCCTGCACATCGGCCAGGATCATGCCCGCTTCGACCACCAGCACGTTTTCGTTCGGGAAAGCCCCGCGCAGCGCAGTCATGCGTTCCAGAGACAGCAAGACCGGCGGGGGCCCATCAGGCATGATCTGACCGCCGACCAGTCCGGTGCCACCGCCCCAAGGCACAATACCCACGCTGGCCGCAGCACAAGCCTGCACAATCCGAGCCACCTCTGCCGTCGTACGCGGCAAGGCCACCGCCCCCGCCACCCCATGCCAGCGCCCGCGCGGCTCTTCCAGATAGCGGGGCTCGGGCGTGCGCAGGGTGTCGGGCGGCAACAATGCCGCCAGATGATCAACAAAAGCAGGGTCGGCAGGATGCAGCATTGGGCCTCACACAGTAATCGTCCGGGCCAAAGCGGCAATCGCCATGGCCGAGCTTTGGTTGCGCTCCGTCACCGGCGTTTTCAGCGACTGCCCCAGCTTGTTGGCCAAAGCAGACCGGCCAATGCCATTCGGCGCGTTCAGATAGATCACCGCATCCGTGATTTTCACGGATTCGCCGGGACCGGCAAGGGCCATAAGCGCGGCATGGTCCGCCGCTGGCAAAGGTTGACCCAGGAAGAAGAAATGCACCTTTGTACCGTCAGCCAGCCCATGTTGGTGATAGGGGTTGGCGGCCAGAATGGCGTCATAGGCCGCAAGCCCCATGAGGAACATCGTCGGCGCAAAGCCGAACCGGTCTTTCATCGCCGCCGTGATCTTGGCTTCGACATCGGTAACGCCTGTATCCAGAAACACCGCATTGCCGCTTTGGATATGGGTGTGGATCTGAGTGAGCCCCTGTTCCAGCAGCATCTGGCGGAACTCGGGCATCGGCAAACGGTTCGCGCCTGCCACGTTTACGCCGCGCAGCAGCAGCACTTTGATCTCGGTCATGGGAGCCTCCACGGGTGCCGCCACCCGCTCCGGCGCGGGGTTATCCTGCGTCCGTGCGACCACGTCGGTCGTTCCGTAAGTTGGCGTATAGCACATGGTTCCGCCAGCGCCCGCTGATTTGCAGATAAGATTGCGCCACACCTTCATATTTGAAGCCGCATTTTTCCAGAACACCACGCGACGCGGTGTTTTCAGGCAAACAGGCGCTTTCGACACGCGACAAGTCCAGTGCGGTGAAGGCATGATGCACCACGGCCAACACCGCTTCGCGCATATAGCCGCGCCGGGCAAAAGGCGCGCCGATCCAGTAGCCAAGGGTGCCCGCCTGCACCGGACCACGGCGAATGTTGTCCAGCGTGACCGCACCCAGAAGGCGCTGATCCTCGCGCCGGATCAGCATCAGGGGCAGCGCCGTGCCGGTTTGTTCGGCCCGACCCGCCCAATAAACGCGGTTGGTGAAGGCGCGGCGCGAAAGGTGGTCATGTGCCCAGACCGGCTCCCAGGGCATCAGGTGATCGGCAGAGGTTTCGCGCAAATGCGCCCAGTCGCGAAAATCGGCGTGGCTGGGCAGCCGCAGCGTCATGCGTTCGGTTTCAATCTTGGGACGGCGGCGAAAGGTCAGCATCAGGCCGCCAGGCGCTTGCGGATATCCTCGAGTGAGGGGGCTTTCTCGACAGGGCCATAAAGTGCCAACGCAGTATCGACCCCGGTCAACTCACCCGCATAGCGGCGCACGTCGGCGGTGGTCACGGCGTCGATCCGGGCCACAGCTTCGTCCACATCGGGCACGCGGCCATAGATAGCCAGCAGGCGCGCGATGCGCTCGGCGCGGCTGGTCGGGCTTTCCAGTCCCATCAGCATGCCGGCCTTGATCTGAATGCGGGCGCGGGCCACTTCGGCCTCGGACATGTCATCGGACGCGCGTTTCATCTCGTCCATGGTGATCTGAGTCAGCGCTCCGATTTCCTCGGCACTGGTGCCTGCGTAAAGGGTGATCTGGCCCGCATCCTCATAGGCACCCGACTGCGCGAAGATCGAATAGCACAGGCCACGCTCTTCGCGCACTTTCTGGAACAGACGGGACGACATGCCGCCGCCCATGGTCATGGCGTAGACCTGTGCTGTGTAAACGTCGGGATGGCGATAGCCCGGGGCATCAAAGGCCATCGCGAAGTGGACCTGTTCCAGATCCTTGACTTCTCGCCGTTCCGCACCTTGGAATGTGGCGGTCTGGAAGGCGGTCACGGGTTTGGCCTTCATGCCACCAAACATCGTTTCGGCCTGTTTGACGATGGCGTCATGATCCACGCCCCCGGCAGCGGCCAAAATCATCTGGCCAGGATTGTAGTGCTCGGACACAAAGCCCTTCAGATCGGCGCGGGTGAAATTCGACACCCGTTCCTCTGGCCCCAGAATGGTGCGGCCAAAGGCCTGATCCGGGTAGCTGACCTCTTGCAGCCAATCGAAGATGATGTCGTCGGGCGTGTCCAGCGCCTGCCCGATTTCCTGCAGGATCACGTGACGCTCGACCTCGATCTCTTTCTTGTCGAAGGCGGGGTTCAGCACGATGTCACCGATCACATCCAGCGCCAGACCGACATCGGCCTGCAACACGCGGGCGTAATAGGCGGTCATCTCCCGCGAGGTGTAGGCGTTGATATAGCCGCCAACATCTTCAATTTCCTCGGCAATTTGCAGGCTGGTGCGGCGCTTGGTGCCTTTGAAGGCCATGTGTTCCAGAAAATGCGCGATGCCGTTTTGCTCGGCACGCTCATGCCGCCCGCCTGCCATCACCCAAACCCCGGCAGAGGCGGATTTGAGGCCCGGCATGTGTTCGGTGACGATGCGGAAACCGTTCGGCAGGGTGGTCAGGCGCAGGGTCAACAGGCAATCCTTTCGCGGATCAGGGCTTGGAGGGCGGCCAAATCATTGGGCACGCGGGTCATGCGTTCGGGGCGGTTAAAGAGGTCGGCCATGCTGGGCGGCAACGCGGGGCGGGTGCCCATGGCAGCCTGCACCGCGTCGGGGAATTTGGCGGGGTGAGCGGTGGCGAGGGTGATCATCGGGATTGCCCCCAGATGCTCATTGGCCACCTTGACGCCCACAGCAGAATGCGGACACAGGATCTCGCCGGTGGTCGCGAAGCTTTCGGTGATGGTGGCGCGGGTTTCATCCTCGGAGCAACGGCCCGAGGCGAAGGTGGCTTGCAGCATCTGCAGCGCGCCTTGGCTGATGTGAAAACCGCCAGATTTGAGTTCGTTCATCAAGGCCGAAACCGCCGCACCATCACGGCCATAGGCATCAAACAACGCCCGTTCAAAGTTGGACGACACCTGAATGTCCATCGACGGGCTGATCGAAGGCTTGACCCCGTTTGTGCTGTAATCGCCCGATTTCAGGGCACGGTCGAGAATATCGTTCTGGTTGGTGGCGATGACCAGTTGATCAATCGGCAAGCCCATCTTGCGGGCGATGTAGCCTGCGAAAATATCGCCAAAATTGCCCGTGGGGACGGTGAAACTGACAGGGCGATCGGGCGCGCCCAAAGCCACGGCGGAGGAGAAGTAATAGACCACCTGCGCCAGCACCCGCGCCCAGTTGATCGAGTTCACACCCGCAAGGCGCACGCCATCGCGGAAGGGGAAATCGTTGAACATATCCTTGACGCGGGCTTGGCAGTCGTCAAAATCACCGTCCATCGCAAGGGCATGGACGTTGGCCTCGGATGGCGTGGTCATTTGGCGGCGCTGCACATCCGACACCCGGCCATGCGGGTAAAGGATGAACAGATCGACATTGCCGAGGCCCCGGAATGCCTCCATCGCTGCGGAACCGGTATCGCCCGAAGTCGCACCGACGATGGTGATCCGCTCTCCGGTCTTGGCCAATGCCGCCTGCATCATCTGACCGATCAACTGCATGGCAAAGTCTTTGAAGGCCAGAGTTGGCCCGTGAAACAGTTCCAGCAGGAAGTAGTTCGGGCCAAGCTGCACCAAGGGCGCGCGGGCGGTGTGGCGGAAATGGGCATAGGCGGCGGTCAGCAACCCGCGAAATTCGGCATCGGTGAAAGTGTCGCCCAGAAACGGGCGCATCACACGGAAAGCCACCTCTTCATAAGGCAGGCCCGCCATGGCGGCGATATCGGCATGGGTCAGGGTGGGTACGGTTTCGGGCACATAAAGGCCACCGTCGCGGGCAAGGCCCGTCATCATCGCCTCCCCAAAGGTCAGCACTGGGGCCGCGCCCCGCGTCGAGATATACCGCATCTTATGCCCCTACTCTGTCCGTCGCCTGATACGCCACAGCAACGCGACTGTCATCACCGCCCAGACCAAAGCCAACGAAAACCATGTAATCGCATAGCCCCAGTGATCGTTGGGAATAGTCGAAGTATCAACGCCAATCGCCTCAATCCCGTCGCCGGTCGGTGTGTTGGCGACAATAAATGTCGGCTCGGTCTGCAAGAGCGCGGCCATCGCGACCGCATCACGGGCAAACCAAAGCCCGGTCTTAGGGTCGGGCGGTGGCGTGTAGGCATTGGCATCGCGTGGCCACATCAGATTTCCGGTGATTTCGGCATCGGTGGCGGTCAGGGCTTTGTGCTTTTCATCATCGGGCAGAAAGCCGCGATCGACCAGTATGCGGCGGCCATCGGTGGTTTGCAGCACCGAGATCACCCGCACGCCCGCACCGATTTGCGCCTTGCCGGACAGCACATAAAGCCGTTCACCGGTAAAGCGGCCTTTGGCGGTCACGGGGCGAAATCGGTCTGACTCGGGGTTCGGGTTCAGCGGCACCGCAACGGCGGGCGTGCTGATGCCAGCCACCATCGCGTCAAGCTGGGCGCGCTTTTCGTACATGCGCTGCACCTGCCAGATGCCAAGGCTGCACAGCAGCGCCACCCCTGCCAATCCCATCAGGATTGGAAACCACATGCGCTTTATCATCAGGGGTCCTTGGCGGGTCTTCTAATGCAAGACGCGGGCCATGAAGGCCCGCGCCGGGATCGTGTGGCAGGGGGTTACTGACCCCAGACGTAGATGGCGGCGAACAGGAACAACCAAACCACATCAACGAAGTGCCAGTACCAGGCGGCGGCTTCAAAGCCGACATGCTGCTCCGGCGTGAAATGACCCTTGTAGACCCGCACCAGACAGACCAGCAGGAAGATGGTTCCGATCAGAACGTGGAAGCCATGAAAGCCGGTCGCCATGAAGAAGGACGCGCCGTAGATGTTGCCAGCAAAGCCAAAGGCCGCGTGGCTGTATTCATAGGCCTGAAAGAACGTGAACAGCGCGCCCAGCACGACGGCCAGAATAAGCCCGGTTTTCATGTCGCGGCGGTTGTTGTTGTCATGCACCAGCGCGTGGTGGGCCCAAGTCGCGGCACAACCCGACAGCAACAGGATCAACGTGTTGATCAGCGGCAGGTGCCAAGGATCGAAAGTCGAGATGCCTTCAGGCGGCCAGACGCCATCGACCAGCGGCGACATCGGACCCATGGGATACAGCGCATGTTTGAAGAAGGTCCAGAACCATGCCGAGAAGAACATGACTTCAGACATGATGAACATGATGAAGCCATAGCGCAGGCCGATGCGGACAACGGGGGTATGATCGCCGGTCTGGCCTTCATGGACCACCTCGGACCACCAGGCAAACATGGTGTAAAGCACCCCTGCAAAGCCGATCAAACCCATCCAAGGGCCGGAACCGTGCATCCACAGCACCGAGCCGAACAGCATGACAAAGGCGCTGACCGCGCCGAAAAACGGCCAGATCGACGGCGGCAGAATGTGGTAATCGTGGTTCTTGGCGTGGGCCATGGTAGGGTTCCCTCGTTTTTTTATTGTATTCAGTTTACCGACTTCGGGGCCAGTGGCGCAAGTGCGGCCTGCTGATCGGGAAGCGATGTTTCGTAGAAAGTATAGGACAGCGTGATTTCGCGGATCAGCTTGGCCTCGGGGTGATCGATGATCGACGGGTCGACATAGAACGACACCGGCATGATCGCCCGCTCACCGGGTTGCAGCACCTGTTCGGTGAAACAAAAGCATTCGATCTTGGTGAAATAGCCCCCGGCCTGATCGGGCATCACGTTGTAGCTGGCGGTTCCGGCAACAACGTGGTCGGTGGGATTATAGGCCTCAAAAAACGCGAGGTTGGTTTCGCCGATCTTGACCACCATCTGGCGTTGCTGCGGGGCGAACTCCCACGGCATCCCGGACTCGAGTGATGCGTCAAAACGCACGATCATGGTCCGCTCCAGCACGGTATCTGAGCCCGTGGCAGCCACCGAAACGGTGCCTGCGTAGCCTGTCACCCGGCAGAACCAGTCGTAAAACGGCACTGCGGCAAAGCTGAGCGACAGCATGGTTGCCGCCACACCCACCAGGCCAAAGGCCATTTTGTTTTGCGGCGTCATGGAGCCACCTTGAGCGGTTGCGTGGACCCCAGCGCGCCGGGGGTGTCATTGGCATGCATCAGATCGCCATTGGTGACCTTGACCACGGTCAGCGCGAACACCAGCGCGACAAAGGCCAACAGCACCACCAACACGCCCATATTGCGGGAAAAGCGGCGGGTGTGCATTTCATGCGGCGGACGAAACGCCATGTTACCAGCCCCCCATACCGTAGGGGCGCAGCGCCGCCTCGGCCATCAACGCACCGAAGTGCAGGAAAAGATACAGCAGGGAAAAGCGGAAAACCGACTTTTCAACCTTGTATTTGTCGGCTTCGGCCTGCACCTCGTCCCGCTTCCAGATGCGATAGGCACCGCGCAGGAATTCGGCATTCAGCAGCAGCGACACTGCCAGGTAGACCGGGCCACCGATCGAGGTGAAAGCGGTCGCCAAAGCAACGGGGATCAGTGCGATGGTATAGACCAGCACATGCGTGCGGGTGGATTTCTTGCCATGCGTCACCGTCAGCATCGGCACACCGGCCTTGGAGTAATCTTCGTTCATGAACAGCGCCAAGGCCCAGAAATGTGGCGGCGTCCACATGAAGATCAGCATGAACATCAACACGGCCTCAGTGGACACCGACCCGGTTGCCGCAACCCAGCCGATCATCGGCGGGAAGGCCCCTGCGGCGCCACCGATCACGATGTTCTGCGGGGTCAGGCGTTTGAGCCACATCGAATAGACGACGGCGTAGAAGAAAATCGTGAAGGCCAGCAGCGCGGCCGCCAGAAGGTTGGTTGCCAATGCCAGCATGACAATCGAAATGCCCGACAGCGCCATGCCCAGCCCCAACGCCTCCCCCGGCTGGACCAGACCAGCGGGCACGGGACGGCCCTTGGTACGGCGCATGATGGCGTCGATGTCGGCATCCCACCACATGTTCAACGCACCAGACGCCCCTGCCCCCAAGGCGATGAACAAGATCGCGGCAAAGGCCTCAACCGGGTGCAGCGACACCGGGGCGACCAACAGGCCGACCAGCGCGGTGAAGACCACAAGCGACATCACGCGCGGCTTTAACAGCTGCACGAAATCGCCAAAGCCCGCTTCTTTGGGTGTGTCAAAGGACCGGATATCGGTCATGTCGTTTCAGCTTTCTGGTAAAGCGAAGGCCCCACCGGGGGGCCCTGCAAGATCAATGGGCGCAGCGGATCAGTTCGATGCCAGCAGGTAGTTGCCAGCCTTGGCACCTTCAAGCCAGGCATCATAGGCCGCCTGGCTGACAACCTTGACGGTGATCGGCATGTAGGCGTGATCCTTGCCGCAAAGCGAGGTGCACTGGCCAAAGTAGATGCCTTCGACGTCAGCCTTGAACCACAGCTGGCCCAAACGACCTGGGACGCCCGACTGCATCACGCCAAAGGCGGGCATGGCCCAGGCGTGGATCACGTCTGTCGCCGTCACCTGCATGACGATGGTCTTGCCAACCGGGATCACCACAGCAGTGTCGGTGGCCAGAAGATAGTCCTGCTCACGGTAGCCTGCCGCCACCAGCTGATCTTTTTCCAGTTTGAACGAGTCAAATGCGACGCCGTCATCGACGTATTCATAGGACCAGTACCACTGGTTGCCCGTCACCTTGATGGTGATATCGGCCACAGGAATTTCCTGCTGTTTGAACAGCGCCGGCAGCGAGAACGAGCCGATGAAGATCAGGATCAGGATCGGCAAGATGGTCCATGCCACTTCCAAAGGCGAGTTGTGGGTGAATGTCGCCGGTGTCGGGTTGGATTTGCGATTGAACTTGATCGCGATGACCACCAGCAGCAGCGTCACAAATCCCACGATCACAAACATGATGTTGTTGATCATGTAATCCAG
>JBIHZO010000047.1:0-12477 GCA_044231405.1 Cypionkella sp.
CAGACGCGGGATCGCCGCGAGAACGTCGTCTTCAGAGAAATGATCCGTCATTTCGCCACCTCTTCGAACAATCCCGCGCGCGGGTCGTAGGCATTGGTTTCAAGCCAGGTTTTCATGAATAATCGCAGGCCGTCATCGACCTTGGCCGGCATCACGATCTTCAGTTCGACCCGCTGGTCGCCGGGTTCCGCCTTGCCGCGAGTCACGCCCCGCCCCCTGAGCCGCAGAATGCGTCCGCTGCTGGCGCCCGGCGGAATGGAAAGGCTGACGGGGCCGTCGATGGTGGGCACCGGCACCTTCGCGCCCAGAACAGCCTCGTCGATCGTGATCGGCAAGGTGATCAGGATGTCATCGCCTTCGCGGCGGAACACGGGATGCGGAAGAACCGCCATGGTGACCAGCGCGTCCCCGGACGGCCCGCCACCATAGCCGGGCGCCCCCTTGCCGCGAAGCCGCAGCGTCTGACCGTCGGCGGTGCCCTGCGGGATCTGCACATCAAGCATGCCGCCGTCGGGCAAGGTGATCCGGGTCTTGGCGCCGCGCGCTGCATCCAGAAACGGCACCTCCATCGTATAGCGCAGATCGGTCCCAGACGCCGTGAAACCGCGTTCGCCATAACCCTGCGGCCCTCGTTCGGCCCCGCCGCGCGCCTGCTGCCGCAGAAATTCGGCAAAGAAATCTTCCGGATCACCGCCTGCGTCAAATCCGCGGCGCTGCTGATAGGGGTTGCCCGGCGCATCTGCAAAATCGCGATAGTAACGGCGATGAGGTCGCTCGGCTCCGGTGGCATCGATTTCGCCGGCATCGAAACGCGCGCGGGTATCAGGGTCTTTCAGCAGGTCATAGGCGGCAGAGATCGTTTTGAACCGTGCCTCGGCACCGGGATCGTCGGGATGCAGGTCCGGATGGCTTGTGCGCACCAGCTTGCGGTAGGCCTTCTTGATATCCTCGGCCGAAGCGGTTTTCGTCAGGCCAAGAGCGGCATAAGGGTCATCACTCATCTTGTCCTCAACGGCATTCTTGTGGGAGTCCCTGAACTTTTCACGCCAAATGCAGGCCGTTGCATTGATCCACATTAAGTCTGCAAAATACCAGACGGTGGTTGCTTCATCTCATTTACCTGCCCCACGAGGGCAAGGGGGGCGCAGGTCAGTCAATGCGACAAGATCATGCCAACGGGTCATCCGAGAAGAAAGTGATAGACCGTTTCCAAGGCGGCAAGGCCGAAAACGAAGTGCCCCGCCATCATGAACGCAAGCAGCAACAGCATAAAGATCCAGAGCGCCAATAGTCCGCTGGTAAGCCGCCAGCTTTGGGGCGGCAGACCTTGAAGCAGAAACATCACGATACCGGCCATCATGATGCAGGCCAAGTTGATCGCGAACAAAAACAGGGCATTGGCCGACACGATGGGATACCCGGCTCCCGCATAGATGCCCGTTGCAGACAGGGGGGGCACGAGTGCCACAGCAATCATGACCCCGACCAGCGACAGCGATGATCCCCTGCTGAAAGCCAGCACTCCTGCAGCGCCGCTGGCAAGAGCAAGCGCTATGTCTGCCGGGCCGACGACCGTGCGGCTCAGCAATTCACGAGCAAGCGGGTCGATGTCAATGATCACCCTGATCAAAAAGCCTACGAGGACGGCCAGCATACTTCCGATGATCAGCGCAATCGCGGCCTTTTGCCCGAGTTGCCGATCTCCCACCGTGGTTGCCAGCGCAAGGCCCATGGTTGGCCCCAGAAGCGGGGCGATGATCATGGCGCCGATCACAACCGCCGTCTGATTGCCGTGCATTCCAAGACCGGCAATCAGGGAAGATAGCGCAACAGTCAGCAGATAGGTGGGCCGAACATGCAGGCTTTCATCGATATCGTCGAAAATCTCGTCTGTGCTATTGCGATCGCGACTGAAGAAGCGTTCCAACCGCGTCGGGGGCGGCAGATTGCCGGCACCGGGAAGCTCTGTCGCGACGGTTTCCTTGACGGGTGGGAATACGGCCTCGATGTTCGACACATAGACGGTGAACGTCGGAATAGCGGCGAACGCGCGCTCAAGCTGCTCAAGCAGACGTCCGGTATACCGCTGCTGGGCGATGCAACTGAATTTTTCCTGCCGACCCGGTACGGTTTCCCGCCAATAGCGCCGACTGTAGAGCCGCAATATCTGTTCAAGCCGTTCCGTTTCGACATCGGGAATTAATATTACAACCAGACGTGCGGCCATGCATCTTGCCTCAATGTTCGATCCCTTTCAGTCGATCAATGGCTGGGCACTTCATGCAGTCCGCAAACAAAGCGAAGGTGTGAATTGTGCCCTGAACTGAGCCCGCAACGACAGTCAGACCAAAAAACGCGCAGGCAAGCCCCGTGGAAAGGATGCAAGAGGCCCCCATAACCGAAGCTTCATGACATCACAGCCCATTGCAACTTGCCAATAAAAACATTCTAGAGTCGTTCGACGCTGATCGTCGAACGGATCATGATTGACCTTTCCCCTATCGCCCTTGGGTTTCTGGGCAGTCTCGCTGCCGGGGCAATGACCGCAGTCGGGGCAATCCCGGTGCTGTTCGGGCGCATCCCGGCGCAAGCGACGCGTGACCTGTCGCTTGGCTTCGCGGCCGGCGTGATGCTGTCGGCCTCCTTCTTCTCGCTGATCATTCCAGCACTTGAAGCGGCGGCGGTCCCGTTTGACAACAGTGCGGCACCGGCTGCCATCGTCTGCCTGGCGATCTTGCTGGGAATGGGCGCGGTGGCGCTGATGAACGAAAAGCTGCCTCATGAGCATTTGTTATCGCGATCACCATTCATAACTTTCCCGAGGGCCTCGCCGTTGGTGTCGGGTTCGGGGCTCATGGCTTTGAGGGTGGTCTGCCGCTTGCTATAGGAATCGGGTTGCAGAACGCCCCCGAGGGGCTCGCGGTGGCAGTAGCATTGCTGGGCGAAGGATATCCGAAATTCCGCGCTTGGGGCATCGCTGCGCTGACAGGGGCGGTCGAGCCCATCGGTGGGCTGCTGGGCGCGGGCCTCATCACGCTGTCCGAGCCTGTCTTGCCTTGGGGCCTCGCCTTTGCAGCGGGCGCTATGCTGTATGTCATCAGCCATGAGATCATCCCCGAAACGCACCGCAGCGGGCACCAGAACAAGGCGACTCTGGGCCTGTCCATCGGACTCGTCATCATGCTCTTCCTCGACGTCTGGCTGGGGTGAGAGGGATACCTTGATCCAAACGGCATTCTTAGTCATTCGAGGAGCGCCGTTGTATGGGTACGGAAGAGGCGCTCGCTCTTTCAGCAGGCGCATGCATCTACGTCGGCGCTACACAGCTGTTGCCGATGGCCGAGCGAGCCCAAGCATTTCGGTTTGGCCGCAATAGCCGCCGCGCATTCTAATGGTCGCCGCGATTGTCGCGAGCAACGGATAACGCAATCCTTTGCAACGCTAGAAAGCAGAGGTGGCATGCCGGCTTGCGCAGCAGCCACGTTCTGCCCTCGCCCGGGCCTGCGCACCCGGTCAAGCGCGCAGAGCTGAGTCGCAAAGCCTGCCTCACTCCGGGAAAGCTGAAGGCAACAGCGGGATCATTCGCTCCAGTCGTGAACATGGACGTCGCGGCCCGAATGCCCCTTGAGGATCTTGACGGCAAGTTCCTCTTTCTGTTTGTCCCATGTCCGGACCCACAAGAGAATGCCGCCGTGCTTGATCTGGTTGGCATAATAGTCCTTGTGGTGTTTTCCGACTCGGCGTGCAAGCAAGGTGCCGATCACGGCAGTCGGACTGCCCCCGATTGCGACGGCCGCGATGGACGCCGCGATTGTGCTGGCAGGGGTCAGCAGCGCCATCATTGCGATGTATGAGCCCAGAAAGAACAACCCGCCCGCGATGGCGCCTTCCAGTTCCCCGATCGCCTCTTCCGAGACGAAGGCTGCGCGCGGGGCATCGGGATTGTCAGCCAGTTCCGGCGCCGTCCAGTAGGCCGTTCCCAGCTTTTCCTCCAGAACCTTCTGGTCTGCCAGCAGGCTGATGTCATAGCGGCTGAAGCCCGTCATCATCAGGTCGTAAACCGCCTTCTGCAAGCCTTCGAAGGTGTCGAAAATGCCGACCGCTTCGGGAACGTTAATGTAGGTGGTATGGTGCTTTTGCGCTTCGTCAGGCATCGCTATCCCTTTGCACAGTCCCGTCTGCCCGTCCGCAGACGACCACAATCAATGGTATAAGTACCCACCCGTCGTTTCTTGTCGTTGACAAGGATCAATGCAGGTTCGACGAGCGGATTTTAGGCTGCAACGCTAGCAAGATCGCCAAGGTGGGCAGGCACGGGCCTGATCCCGTCATCTGCCGCGACGGAGGCTTTGATGATTGACCAGATATTTCGAAGGGCCGTTTTCGGCCTTGCCTGCATGTTGGGCATCGCCGCGTCGGCGCAAGAGGTGCCAGATGCGGACGCTGGTGTCAGGCCGATCAACGGCCTCATTTACTTGATCAACACCGATGCGCAGGCCGAAATCGACGGTCTGCTGAAGTGGGAGTTCGAGTTGCGCGACCGCGGCCTGACCGCGATGGTCAAGGCCTCGAACCCGGTGCTGGAAACCTACCCCGAAGTTTTCCGCCGACTTGCCCAGGAAGGGCACGAGATCATTGGCGGCTACCCTGGCATTTGCTGGGATATGCCATATGAAGAGCAGCATGCCGCCATGCAGGCCGTCAAGACGCAGATGGAGTCGCTCACCGGAAAGCCGATGCGGGTATTCGCTTGCTCCTACTCATCTTATGATGAGAATACGCTGAAGGCCGCCGAGGTGCTGGGCGTGCCCTACGTTCTGGCGCGCGGCACTGAGGACGTGCGGGCGCTGATCTATCGGCCAACGGAATATGACGTTGGCCTGCTTGAGGTGTCGAATGTGGAATTCGGCGAACTTGGCAAGGGGTCGCTCTGCGATATCAGCCTGTATTCGCGCGGCGCGACCGAAGCCGATTTCGCGCAGGTCTTTGCGGAAAGTCTGACCAAGGCCCCCGACAGCATGATCCTTGTGTCCCATCCACATATCGGCGGCACGAAAGTGGGTTATTGGCGCGTGTATGAGGATGCCTTGGCATCGGGGTCAGTTGTCTGGCGGACCTTTGACGACTGGTTGGCACAGGTGACGGTCGTTTCGCGCCCCTATTCCGATATCCCTGAAAACCGCGAACTGGACTATCTGGAACCGCAACCCGCCGTCCCTTTGGAACAACTCGCGGATCTGCCTGATGTCGGCCGCAAGATCGTGATGTTCCACAATGGTCAGGGGCCGATGTGCAAGGATGCCAAAGCGTTCCTAGACGGGCTGGATTACCCAGTGGAGGAACATCTGACGGATGAACGGAACTTCCTGCCCCTGCTGGAACGCTACCGGGTGCCGCATGGGCAGAGTGAGGGCGTGTCGACAGCGTTCGAATATTTTCCGATCATCTTTGTCAATGGCCGGGCGTTCTCAGGCTTCAATGATGCCGTAAAGGCTGCGATCGAGTCAGAGATCAAGAATTAGGCGCAGTCGTCCGGGCGGCTGTTCCAGTGTTTTCGGCACCGCTGCGCACGCGGGATTGTGCACGCCAGCCGGAACGCGGCTGCGGTTTTGAAAAAGTGCACTGCGTGGCGAAGGTGCCGCGCCAGCCGAGCGCCACATTGCGCGGGCAGGTGCCTGGCAGGCGCGTCAGGGCAAAGGCAGTTTCACCATGTTGTCGGACATTGCCCCTTTCAGAAACAGTTTCGGCGCTTAAGTGGTTGAGTACCTTCGACCTTCAGATCAAACGGGGGTCATTGGCCATGGGTTGCGTTGGAAGCCTTCTGCTGGCTTGACTGGTCGGCCGGGTAAGGGGCAACAAGCGTGTCGGCTTCAAGATTTGCCTGCATCCGCAGGCTTGCGCGCGACAATGTAAGGATTTTGCGGTAGTGATCCAAAGATGCGCTGATCGACGATCTCGAAGCCTGCATCCAGAATTGCTTGGCGAAGCTGAGCAACGCTCAGCGATGTCGCAGGCGGGAACAGGCCAAAGGCCCGCAGCCCGACAAACAGCAGGCGCAGTTTGAGCCCCAGATCGGCAAAGCACCATGTCTTGCTGATCAGCAGACCGCCGGGTTGCAGCTGTGCGTGAATACGGAACAGAAGCCCGGGCAGATCGTCCACCAGATGCAGCACGTTGAAGGCGCAGATCGCATCGAACGGCCCGCCATCTAGCGCAGTTTCGGCATTCGAGGTCTTGAAATGAAGGTTGTCTGGCGCGGGTTTCGCCTTGGCGATCCGTACCATCTCGGTGGAAAAATCGGTGGCGCTGAACTGCGATACATGGGGCGCAAGGCGGATGGCCGTTCCCCCTGTGCCGCAGCCGATTTCCAGAACGCGGCCGGTCTTGCGCAATCGCGCCGCGACATCGGAAAGCAGCGCCTCATAGGCTGCGACATCCTTGATCGGACGTGCGGCGTAGCGGTCGGCGAACCTGTTCCAGAATCTTGCCCCGCTGCCCGCCGTAGCGGGCGGGGTCCGAGCGGCGGTTGTGGTGTGATCAGGCAACGGAAGCCTCCGCGCATGCCCGGCGCAAGCTGTCCGGCACCGCAAGTAACGTGGCAAGACCGCAGTTGCCCTTGGTCAGATCGGCCAGCGTGACCATGTCCATCTCGTGATAGAACGCCTCGACCGCGCGCGCGACGTAGCTGCGTAGACGACAGCTTGCAGACAGCGGGCAGGTGTTGGTGTCAGGCGCAAAGCATTCGGCAAAGGGCATCCCGGCCTCGAACACACGGAACACTTCTCCCATCGAGATCTGGGCAGGGGGGCGGACAAGCCGCAAACCGCCGTTGCGTCCGCGATGGGTTTCGACAAAGCCATGGGCCTGCAACGCATTCACGACCTGCAGCAGATGATTGAGTGAGGCGTTGCAGGCCAAGGCGATTTCGGCAGTGCGCAGCGTCATGCCTTCGTTGACCGCACAGGCCATCAGGACGCGGGCTGCAAGGTTGGTCTTTGTGGTCAGGCGCATGAAAGTCGCTTTCTCGATGCAGATTAATCGTTGATAGTCGCGTGATACCCTGCGGTCTTTGATTTGGATCACGTCGGCAACGCACGGAGTGGCTTAAGTGGCATTCAAAATAACAGTTTGAGTGAGCCCGTGGACACATCTTCTGCGCTGCCTTCTGACGTTACCGCCGGGACCGCGGCGATTATGGCCCCAGGTAGGCGACACCAGCGCCGCGCTGCGGTGCTGTCAGTGCTGGCTGGGTTGGTCTGGCCGCTTCAGGCCGGAGTGGTGGCTTGGGCCATTGGGGCCATGCTTGCCGGTGCGCAGCCCTCAGCGCTTGCAGCAGTTCTTGGGTTTGGCGGGCTTGGACTGCTGCGCGTCGCCCTTACCAATTTGGCTGAGGCGCTGGCGCACAGTGCGGCCGATGCAATCCTTGCCCAGGCGCGGACTGAAATCGTCGCAAACGAGGCGCGTCGGGCAACTGACAGTGCCTTTGGCGGGGCAGGAAGTCTCGCCGCGCTGGCGGGAGAAAAGCTGGATCTACTGGCCCCCTACGTCTCGCGTTATGCCTCGGCGCGCGCGCGGTTGATGGTGCTGCCAGTGGTCATTCTGGGGCTGGCGTTCTGGCAGTCTTGGGCGGTCGGGGTTGTCTTGCTGATTTCTGGTCCGTTGATTCCGGTCTTCATGGCGTTGGTGGGCATGGCCGCAAAAGAGGCCAGTGCCCGCCAGATGGCCGAAATCGGCACGCTGAACGATTTTCTGGTCGAGCGTCTCTCGGCACTGGTGGACATTCGTCTTTTGGGCGCCGGTACCGCGGTTCTGCATGGCTTTGAGCGTCAGGCGGGCGATTTGAGGCGGCGCACAATGGCCGTTCTGGGGGTGGCCTTCCTGTCCTCTACGGTGCTGGAGCTGTTCGCGGCGATCGGCGTGGCGATGGTGGCAGTTTATGTCGGGTTTTCCCTTTTGGGTGCCTTGGAGTTCGGCGCATGGGGTGGGCAGCTAACGCCAGAGGCCGGGATCTTCCTGTTGCTCTTGACGCCGGAGTTCTATCAGCCCCTGCGCGATCTGTCGGCCGCCTGGCATGACAAGGCGGCCGCGACGGCGGTGATCGACGAAATCGCCACCTATTCGTCCCAGACCGGGCCGCAGTTGCCCGGCGCAGGCGGACCGGCCCCGCGCCTGCCTGGCCCTGCGAGCGTGGCTTTGCAGGGCTGTTTCACGCCTTCAGGCCGCGCCTTGCCCGACATTACCATCGCCGCCGGTGAGCGGGTGGCGATAGTGGGTGCCAGCGGCGCTGGCAAGACCAGCGCGCTGCGCCTGATGGCCGGGTTGGAGCTGCCGCAGCGGGGCGCGGTTGTTGTGGCAGGGCAGGTGCTGACGGCTGACGCTGCCGATGGGTGGCGGGCGCGCTTGGGTTGGATGCCGCAAGCCCCGCATTTTCTTGCAGGAAGTCTGCGGCAGAACCTGACGCTTGGCCGCGCCGGAAACCTGCCCGAGGCGCTAGACCGCGCGGCGATTGGGGCGGTGGTTCAGGCGCTCCCGCAGGGTCTTTCTACCCGACTGGGCGAGACCGGCGCTGGGCTGTCGGGCGGCGAGGGGCGGCGGATCACCCTGGCACGGGCGGTTTTCGGCCAGCCCGATCTGCTTTTGGCCGACGAGCCGACGGCCGACCTTGATCCCGAAACCGCGCGCAGCGTCACCGAGGGCCTGTTGGCCCAAGCCGCCCAAGGCGTCACGCTGGTTGTGGCCACCCATGACATGGCTCTTGCCGCGCGCATGGACCGGATCATTGATCTCGGGGGCGCCCAATGACCGCACTTTGGGCAATCTTTCGGTTGATCTTGCGGGATCAGCGCACTGCCATGCTTCGAGGGATAGCCCTCAGCCTTATCGTTCTGGTGATGGGTGTGGCACTCTTGGGCCTGTCGGGATGGTTCATTACGACGGCGGCGGCGGCAGGGCTGGCTGGGGCAGGGGCCGTGTTCGACGTGTTTCGCCCTTCGGCCATGGTGCGGTTCCTGGCATTGGGTCGGGCGGCGGCCCGCTATGGCGAGCGGATGTTGACCCACGATGCCACGTTGCGCGCGCTTGAAACGCTGCGATTGCGCGTGTTGGCGGCGCATCTGTCTGCGCCCTATGCAACGATGATCCGGGTGCGCGGGGCGCAGGCGCTGAACCGGCTGACGGCAGATATCGACGCGCTGGATGGGGTTCCGCTGCGGCTGGTCTTGCCAGTGTTGGCGGGAATTTCGACGCAACTTCTGGCACTTGTGGCGCTGTGGGTGCTGGTCGCCCCGGCTGTCGCCATTTGGGTGGTGGGCGGCTACGTGCTGGGCGCTGCGGTGACATTCGGATGGATGGCACGAACAACCGTGCCGCTGTCGCGCCGTGCCGAGGTTGCGGCGCAGGCCTTCCGCACACGGTTGATCGACCTGATCCGCGCCCGGCGCGATCTGGCGGTCTATGGCAGGTTGGTAGCGCAAAGGGACGCGGTTCTGAACGCAGATGACCAGCGTCGAAACCTGCGAAGGTTTTTGGATCGCGCCGAACGGCGAGCAGGTTCAGCGCTGGGGGTCGTTGGAACCGTGGTCGCGGCCGGTGCCTTGGGGATAGGGTTGATGCTGGTGCAGGCCGGGCAGGTGCAGCCCGCCTTTGCTGCCCTTGGGTTCTTTGCGGCACTGGCCCTTGCCGAAACGCTGGCCCCACTGCGCCGCGCCGTGTCGGACCTTGGCCGCATGGCCGATGCGGCCCGCAGGGTAAGGCGCGATCTGGCTGAGCCTGCGCCCGCCAAACCCTCCGTGGTCAAACCTCACGCAGAAGCGCTCTTGCCCGTTGCAGAGGCGGTTGATCTGCGGGTCGCGGATCTGACCTTGGTTCGTGCGGACACCAATACTCCGGTAGTGGTTGGACTATCCTTGGTGGTTGGTCGGGGTGAAACAGTAGCAATCACCGGAGCGAGTGGGGCCGGGAAATCGACCCTTCTGCTGGCCATTGCAGGTCTGCATCCGGTTGCTGCCGGACAAATTACCCTGAGCGGCAGGGCAGTTGCCGACTGGCCCGAGGCCGAACTGCGCGGCCTCCTGACGCTGTTGCCCCAGCGCAGCACCCTGATGACCGGCACCGTGGCCGAGGCGCTGCGCCTAGCCAACCCGGTCGGGGACGTGCGGCTCTGGCAGGTCTTGGAGGCGGTGCAACTGGATCAGGTTATCCGCAACAAGGGCGGTCTCTCTGCCCGGATCGGTCCGCGCGGAGAGGGGCTTTCTGGGGGCGAGGCGCGGCGGCTGACGTTGGCCCGCACGCTGCTGCGCAATCCGGATGTGCTGCTGCTGGATGAGCCGACCGAAGGACTAGATGAAGCAACCGCCCTTGCCGTCTTACAAGGCGTGCGGCGGCTGCTTCCCGAGGTGGCCATTCTGATCGCGGCGCATCGGCAGGTGGAAACCGATTTCGCTGATCGCGTTCTGAAGCTCAATTAAGTCGTATCATAGATGCCAGTTATTGATCTGGATCAAAGCCGGACCCGGAAAATCACACGATACATTCGAGAATAGGAATTTATATCGCGAGGGATTCGCCCCGCGATAACTGGAGCCAAGGATATGGAATTCGGTATCGTCGAGCTGTCACGGCTGCAATTTGCCATGACGGCCATGTATCACTTCCTCTTCGTGCCGCTGACACTGGGTCTGTCGATCCTCGTGGCGATCATGGAGACGGTCTATGTCATGACCAACCGCCCGATCTGGCGGCAGATGACGAAATTCTGGGGCACGCTTTTCGGGATCAACTTTGTCCTGGGCGTCGCCACCGGCATCACGATGGAGTTCCAGTTCGGCATGAACTGGAGCTACTACAGCCACTACGTCGGCGACATCTTCGGCGCGCCTCTGGCGATCGAAGGGCTGATGGCCTTTTTCCTTGAGGCCACTTTTGTGGGCCTGTTTTTCTTCGGCTGGGACAAGCTGAGCAAGGTCGCGCACCTGACAGTGGCTTGGTTGGTGGCCATCGGGTCGAACTTTTCGGCCCTGTGGATCCTGATCGCCAATGGCTGGATGCAAAACCCGGTCGGCGCGGAATTCAACCCACAGACCATGCGGATGGAGATGACCGACTTTTTCGAAGTGCTGTTCAACGAAGTGGCGCAAGCGAAATTCGTTCATACGGTGTCGGCGGGCTATGTCACCGCCTCGGTCTTTGTGATCGGCGTTTCGGCTTGGTATCTGCTGAAAGGCCGCCACATCGAGTTGGCGCGCCGGTCGATCACCGTCGCGGCTGCCTTTGGTCTTGCTTCGGCCTTCTCGGTTGTCTTGTTGGGCGATGAATCCGGCTATTCGGCCACGCACAGCCAGAAGATGAAACTCGCCGCAATTGAGGCGATGTGGGAAACCCACGAGGCCCCCGCGCCGTTCAATCTGATTGGCTTTCCCGACCAAGAAGCGCGCGAGACGCATTACGCTATCGAGATCCCTTGGGCTATGGGCCTGATCGGCACGCGGTCACTGACCACGGAAATTCCGGGTATCAATGATCTGGTGGCGCAAGCTGAAACCCGGATCCGCAGCGGCATTATCGCCTATGACGCGCTGATGCACATCCGCGAAATGCGCGATGCCGCCGACCCGACCATCACGGCAACGTTTGAAGCGCATTCGGCGGATCTTGGCTTTGCCTTCCTGTTGAAAAAATATGTCGAAGACCCGCGCACCGCGACCGAAGAACAGATCGTTGCCGCCTCGAACGACACGGTGCCGACGGTCTGGCCGCTGTTTTGGGCGTTCCGGATCATGGTGGCGCTGGGCTTTGGGTTCATTGGCACGATGGCCTACTTCTTCTACCGCGCGTCCTTCAAAGGGATGCACTACCCCCGCCCTGCGCTTTGGCTGGCGGTCGTGATGATCCCTGCGCCGTGGATTGCCGCCGAGATGGGCTGGTTCGTGGCCGAATTTGGCCGCCAGCCCTGGACGGTGGACGGTGTGCTGCCCACCGCAATGTCGGTCAGCGCCCTGTCGATCACCGAAGTTGCGCTGACGCTGGCGGGCTTCGTGCTGTTCTACACCGTGCTGTTCATCATCGAGATGGGGCTGATGCTGAAATACATCCGCAAAGGCCCGTTCCAGGATGTCGAGGAAACCGACGCTTGGGTTGTCCGTCACAATGACCGGCTGGCAGGGCGGCGCAATGCCGACGCCATCGCCATGCCGGCGGAGTAAACATCATGATCTTGCATGAACTTCTAAGCTATGAGCTGCTGCGGGTGATCTGGTGGGGCCTTTTGGGCGTGCTGCTGATCGGCTTTGCGCTGACTGACGGGTTCGACATGGGGGTTGGCGCATTGCTGCCCTTCGTCGGCAAGACGGATGTTGAGCGCCGCGTGGCGATCAACACCGTAGGCCCGGTCTGGGAAGGCAACCAAGTGTGGTTCATTCTCGGTGGCGGCGCGATCTTTGCTGCTTGGCCGCCGCTCTATGCAGTCAGTTTCTCGGGCTT
>JBIHZO010000372.1:0-3882 GCA_044231405.1 Cypionkella sp.
GGTGGTGGGTGTGGCGTTGACGCCCTTGGTCACCTTGATTGCCGCCCTGATTCGGCTGATTCTGCGGCTGTTCGCACTCAAGCCCGAGGCGGACAGCCATTTTCTGGGCTTGCGCGATGACATCGCCGGAGCCATTGCGCATGGCCATTCCAGCGGCGCGGTGGAAAAGGAAGACCGCGACCGCCTGCTGGGCGCGCTGGATCTGGCCGACCGCACCGTCGATGAAATCATGCGCCACCGCCGCCAGATCGAGATGGTGGACGCAGACGACGACCCCGACGCGATTGTCACCCAGGTGCTGGCCTCAAGCCACTCGCGCCTGCCGGTCTACCGGGGCAATGAGGAAAACATTCTGGGCGTGATCCACACCAAAGACCTGCTGCGAGAAGTGGACCGGCTGGTGCGCGGTCCCGAGGGCAGCGATCTGGGGGGGATCAAGGCGCTGGACATCGTCAAAGTGGCGATGAAACCCTATTTCATTCCGGACACCACCGCGCTGGATGAACAGATGCGCGCCTTCCTCAAACGCCATGCCCATTTCGCGCTGGTGGTTGATGAGTATGGCGGTTTGCAGGGGTTGATCACGCTGGAGGATATTCTGGAAGAAATCGTCGGTGATATCACCGACGAATTCGACGTCGTGGCGCGGGATGCCGGGTTGAAGAGGTCCGAGAACGGCGAATATCTGGTCGATGGCGCCATGACGATTCGCGACCTGAACCGGGCGCTTGATTGGCGGTTGCCCGATGACGAGGCCAACACGGTGGCGGGCCTTGTCATCCATGAGGCACAGATGATCCCGAACGAAGGTCAGGCCTTCAGCTTTCACGGCTTTCGGTTCGAGGTGGCGCAGCGGCGCGAAAACCGCCTGACCAAGCTGAAGATGCGGCCGCTGTGACGATCACATGCGTCAGATGATGTCGATCAGCGCGGCAATGCCACTGACGGATCTGACACCCGTCAGTGTCAGCACATCGCCGTCGCCAAAGTCGAACACGACAACCTTGTTCACTACTTGCGCATAGGCTTTCACCACCTGCGCTTCGGTCATCGCAACGCCCCCCCACAGCGCATCGTCCAGCAGCAGCACCTCTTTGGCCTTGACCGAATAATCGGAAATCCGGTCCGCGCCATCGCCGTTCATGAAGACGAAAGTATCCCGGTCCTTGCCGCCCGAAAGCACGTCAGCGTCCGCGCCACCCTGCAACCAGTCAAACCCGTTCCCGCCGTAGATCAGATCAGCGCCAGAGCCCCCTTGAAGGGTATCAGAGCCCAGATCGCCCCAAAGCGTGTCGGCATCTGCGCCACCGTCGAGGCGGTCTGCATCAACTCCACCATAGATCAGATCCAGCCCCGTCCCGCCCAGAAGGTTGTCGGCCCCGGCCTCGCCCCAAAGCTGATCTGCGTCCGCGCCGCCGTCGATTGTGTCGGCCCCGGCAGCGCCGTAAATCAGATCGGCCCCGTCCTGCCCCGACAAACTGTTGGCGGCCGCGTTGCCAAACATCTTGTTAGCGGCGTTGTTGCCCTCGGCCTCCAGCGCCCCGGTGCCCAGCAAACGCAGATCGTTGATGCCTGTGCCCAGCTTGATGTCACCCGAGGTGAAGAACGTGTTGGCATTGACCACGTCCAGTTTGACGTTGCCATTGTCCAAAGCCACGGTCACTGAGAAATCAAGCGCACCGACACGGCCGTTCACGGCGACGTCCCCGCCGCCCGTCAGCGCCAAAGCATAGCCGCCCGCCGCTTGCGTGCTGTCTGAAACGCCCTGAGCCGAAAGAGAAACGCCCGCCGTTCCTTCGCCGATGGAGTAGAAGTTGTCCTTGTTCGTGTCGGTGTAAGCGACGCCGGTGATGAACACGTCGCTGCCCGAGGTGCCGAAATTCTGTGTCACCATAGAGGCGTTGAATGTGTGCGCCCCCGATTTGAACGCCCCCGCCTCTTGCGCGACACCCAGTTCGCGGAATCCGTCCAGCAGGATATTCACCCGGTGGGGCGCACTTTTGAACAGCGCCTGATGCTGCAATACGATCATTTTTTCAAGGCTCAGCGCGCCGGTTGTGCCCAGCCACGAGATGTTTTCGCCAACGCGGTTCCAGTCGTATCCCGCAGTTTCAACCCGCTGGCTTGGCGTCGAGCCTCCAATGCCGGTGTGCGAAAACTGATCCACCGCCAGCATCCATTGCGAATGGGCAATCGCCGCATCTTCCAGAGCTTGATCCGGGGCCAGAACCTGTCGAGCCTGTGTCCCAAGCGTGTTCGCCGCCAAACCCTGATTCAGGGATATCTTGTTCAGCGCTGCCTCACCCAACGGGTCCAGACGGGCCCGGTTCAGCAGTTCAATCATGTATTGCTCGGCAGCAGAAATTGTCATGGCATTCCCCTAGATTGTCGGCAGACGTTGGCAGAATACCCTTGGATTGTGGCCAACCCTTGGCGATTTGATGTCATCTGCTCTTGAAAATAGACCCCAAAACGCCCCGAATGACCGCTTGGCCGGTCTTTGAGCCCAAACTTCTGGCGAAACTTTTAGCAAAAGCTTCTCCAATGGAATCAGACCGGCTGGACGTTGGGGTGCGTTTTTTCGGCAGCGTATCGGTGCTGCGATCACCCACGCTGCGGCCTCCGTCATAACGGCGCGCATTGCGAAATTCTCGGTCGTCGTCAACACGACGGGTTTCATCAATGTCCTGCTGTTCTGCCTCGCGCGCGGCAGCGGCTGATCTGGCGCGCAGGCGTTCATAGGCCGAGTCGCGGTCTACAGTTTGGTTGTACTTGCGTCCCATCGCCGACGCAATCATCAGTTGCGCGCGCAAATCCGATTCAATCGGGCCAAGCTGTGACGACGGCGGACGGATCAGCGTGCGTTCGACAATGCCGGGAATGCCCTTGGCCTCCAGAAACGAGGTTACGGCCTCACCCGTACCCACGTCGCGGATGGCGTCTTCGGTGGCAAAGCGGGGGTTGTCACGGTAGGTCTGCGCCGCCATCCGCAGGTCTTTCTGGTCATTGGCGGTGAAGGCGCGCAGGGCGTGCTGCACGCGGTTGCCCAATTGGCCAAGGATCACCTCGGGCACATCCGCCGGGTTCTGGGTGATGAAATAGACACCCACACCTTTGGAGCGGATCAGCCGCGCCACCTGTTCGACCTTGGAAATCAGCGCCTTGGGGGCGTCGGTGAACAGCAGATGCGCCTCGTCAAAAAAGAACACCAGTTTCGGTTTGTCGGGATCGCCCACCTCGGGCAGGTCTTCGAACAGTTCGGACAGCAGCCACAGCAGGAAGGTCGCGTAGAGGCGTGGTCCGGTGTTCATCAGCTTGTCGGCGGCCAGAATGTTGATGACGCCGTGGCCCGCCGCGTCACAGCGCATCAGATCGGCCAGATCGAGCGCCGGTTCGCCGAACATTTCGGTCGCACCCTGATTTTCCAGCACCAGCAACCGGCGCTGAATGGCCCCGATGGAGGCAGAGGACACCAAGCCATAGCGGCCCGAGATTTCACTGTCATGCTCAGCGATAAAGCCCAGCAGCGCCTGCAGGTCCTTCAGGTCAAGCAACGGCAGTTCTTCCTCATCGGCCAGACGGAAGGCGACGTTCAGCACGCCCTCTTGCGGCTCGGTCAATTCCAGCAGGCGCGACAGCAACAGCGGACCCATTTCGGCGACGGTGGCGCGAATGGGGTGGCCCTGCTGGCCAAACAGATCCCAGAACGTCACCGGAAAGGCGCGGTATTGCAGGTCAAGGCCGATGGTGGCGCTTCGTTTGGCAAAGGCGTCATGCAGTTTGTGGGTTGCGGACCCTGCCGCCCCCAGCCCCGACAGGTCACCCTTCACGTCGGCCATGAACACCGGCACACCTGCCGCCGAAAATCCCTCGGCCAGAATT
>JBIHZO010000475.1:0-2929 GCA_044231405.1 Cypionkella sp.
TGCTGATCTGGCCGAACAAGCAGCACAACTGGCCAAAGCCGACCTCCGCTCCGCCATGGTCGGCGAATTCCCCGAACTCCAAGGCCTGATGGGCATGTATTATGCCCGTGCCGCTGGCTTGCCCGAAGCCGTGGCGCTGGCCGCCCGCGACCATTACTCACCGCTAGGGCCAACCGACACCGTGCCGAGTGACGCGGTTTCGGTGGCCGTGGCACTGGCCGACAAGATCGACACCCTGACGGGGTTTTGGGCGATTGACGAAAAACCCACGGGGTCAAAAGACCCATTTGCGCTGCGCCGCGCGGCGCTGGGGGTTATTCGGTTGATTGTGGGGAATCGGGTGCGGATGAGTTTGTCTGCGTACCTTGATAGAGCGAACATGCGCTGCAAGGGTGACAGCTTGCATACCTATGCCGACAAGGACTTCGTTTCCCTCTCTGGGAATATGGGTTGGCCCGCGGGTTTCTTGCATTCTCGGTCTGATTGGGAATCGGCTGACTCCATCGACTATTTGGCGCGAGCGATTGCCTCAGATGATTTGAGTTTCGATGAAAGAAGGACTGCCGCAGCGAAGATCGCGAGCAAGGTTTTGGCTGGAAGTGTTGATGAGGTGCAAAGCCTCCTCGCCTTCTTCCACGACCGCCTGAAGGTCTTCCTCAAAGACCAAGGCATCCGCCATGACGTCATCGACGCCTGCCTCGCCATGCCCGGCAATGATGACCTGACCCTGCTGGTGAACCGCGCGCAGGCGCTGGCGGCTTTCCTGAAAACCGAGGACGGTCCCAACCTGCTGCAAGGCTTCAAACGCGCCAACACCATCCTGACGCAGGCGGAAACCAAGGACGGTGTCGAATACTCCTACGGCGCCGATCCGAAGTTCGCCGAAACCGATGCCGAACGCGCCCTCTTCGCCGCCCTCGACACCGCAGAAGCGCAAATCACCCCGGCTATGAAATCCGAAGATTTCGCCAGTGCCATGACCGCCATGGCCACGCTGCGCGCGCCCATCGACGCGTTCTTTACATCTGTACAAGTGAACAGCGACAACCCGATCACCCGGCGGAACCGGCTGAACCTGTTGCACCGCATCCGCAGCATCTGCGCGGGCGTGGCCGACCTGACCAAACTGGACGGCTAACGCTTTCACATTGGTAAAAATATCCCGGGGGTAGGCCTGAATTCTCCAATTGGAAAATTCAGGCTTGGGGGGCTGGCCCCCACCCTGCCGCCCCATCAAAGCTTGCACCACGCCGCCCCCTGTGTATCCTGCGCCTGCAAACCAAAGGTGCCGCAGTGCAGAAAATCGCCGAATTCGCCGAGATCACCCCATCCGCCGACATCCGCACCGCAGCCCATGGCTGGCGCGCGAAATGTCTGCAGCGGCTGGTGCGGCTGGAGCTGCCGGTGCCCGAAACCGTGGCCTTGCCGGCGCAAACCGTGCGCGCGATTGCGGCGGGGCATACGGTCGATGCGGCAGCCATCCTGACGCATTTCGGGCCAATGCCTCTGATTTCCGTGCGCCCATCACCCGAGAACCCCGATTGGGGCGGCCCCGGCACGGTGCTGAACATCGGGATGAACGCCGCCCAGCATGCGCGCCTGATCACCTCGCAGGGCCGTGCGGCGGCTGACGCGCTTTATCTTCGATTTGTGCAAGCCTATGCCACACATGTCGCCCGTCTTGATCCAGATATGTTCGATTCTGGCATAGCGACGCCCGACAGCTTGCGCGACGCGCTGCGCCATTATGAGCGCGAGATGGACGAAGCCTTCCCCGAAGACCCGGCCAAACAACTGTCCGAGGTGCTGCGGTCGATGGCCCGCGCGTGGGAGGGCACGTCGGCCCGCCTTCTGCGCCAAGCCAAGGGCGCGCCCACCGAGGCGGCCTTGGGGCTGGTGGTGCAGGAAATGGCGCAGGGCATCGGGCAGGGGATTTCCGGGTCGGGCGTCATCCAGTTTATTGATCCGGTGACGGGCTTGCCGCAGATCACCGGGCGCTATCTGGGCCAAAGTCAGGGCCGCGACGCGCTGAAAAAGACCGAGGCGATCTATCTGACCCGCGACAAGCGGGGTCCTTCGCTGGAAGACATCGCGCCCGAAACCTTTGCCGACCTGCTGCGGCATGGGGCCGCATGTCGTCAGCGTCTGCGCGAAGAAATGCAGATCGAGTTCACCATCGAGGATGGCAAGCTGTCGGTTCTGGATGCCGTCAAGGTCGCGCGTTCGGCGCGGGCCGGGCTGAAAATCGCGGTGGCTTTGGCCGATGATGGCGTGATCAGCCGCGAAGAGGCGGTGCTGCGCGTGGAGCCGCGCGCGCTGTCAGAGATGCTGCACCCGCAGGTCGATACGCGGGCAGCGCGCGACGTGTTTGCCAAAGGTATCGCGGCCTCGCCGGGGGCGGCTGTGGGTCGGATCGTGTTTTCCTCGCAGGCGGCTCAGGCCAGTGCCGCGCGGGGCGAGCCGTGCATTCTGGTGCGGCGTGAAACCGCGCCCGAGGACATTCGCGGCATGCATTCAGCGGTGGGCGTGCTGACCGAACGTGGCGGTGTGACCAGCCATGCCGCGGTGATCGCGCGCGGTTTGGGCGTGCCATGTGTGGTGGGGGCGTCTGGCCTTCGGCTTGATGCCAAAGAGAAACGTCTGATCTCGGCCGATGGCCGCACCTTTGCCGAGGGCGATCTGGTGACGGTTGACGGCACCAAGGGTGAAGTGCTGGTCGGGGCTGCCGAAATGCTGGCCCCGGCACTGGATGACGCCTTTCGCAAACTGTTGGGCTGGGCCGACACCTTCCGTGACATCGGCATTCGGGCCAATGCCGACACTCCGGCCGACGCCGCCACCGCCCGGCAGTTCGAGGCGCAGGGCATTGGCCTGTGTCGCACCGAGCACATGTTTTTCGACGAGGACCGCCTTGTGGTGATGCGCGAGA